>JARLJJ010000448.1 GCA_031291275.1 Formivibrio sp. | reverse complement strand
TCGCTCTTGGGCGAATACTGTGCCCAGCATTGCACGCGGTAGCACGCGGCTTGCGTTAGTTTCTCTTCCGTCTTCTTGTCTCCGCGCGCGGCATCGTGAATCGCCTGTTGCTCATCGTCGTGCAACTGCCGGTTGTACCGGTCAGGACAGCCCGACACGATTTCCCACGCCACAACGCCACTTTCCCAGATGCGGTAAGGCTTTGCAGCGCGTGAGGTCACCGATGCGGTTGCCACCATGCCGTTTTTTGCCCAGATGCGGTTTTTGGGTGCGCCATGCGTGGGCACAGATGCGCAACTTAGATGTGATGTGCCTTTATTGCCATAGGTGTCCACCCAGTTACATTTGGCGGTGGCGAACGTAAAAAAGCCAGCCGCAGGGCTGGCTTTGTCTGGATAGGACCGGGGCTCAGTACACCCGCCGCAGCAATCGGTCGGGCTGAACTCCCTCGATCTGTTCGACCTCTTCACCATGCTCCAGCCGCGCCGGGTGCGTGGCCGTGTGGATGTCCTTCAGAACCCGGATGGCGACCTGCGTATAGATTTGCGTGCTGGTCAACTGCGCGTGCCCCAGCATCACCTGCACGAAGCGCACGTCTGCGCCGTTCTCCAGCATCAGCGTTGCCATCGTGTGCCGGAACAGGTGGCATGAGCCCGTCTTGCCGATCCCCGACTGCTTGATGTAATCGCGCACCAACTCCCCGAGGCTGCGCGGCCCAATCGGCTCGCCCGTCAGCTTGGCATTTTTTCTTGGGGCAAGTGGTCACCAGAGTCAATGTGCAATCGCTCTTCCTCGTAGAAGTGTCGAAGCGCCTCGGGATCGCGCTCTAAAAGTCCATCATAGTGTGAGGTGTCGGTAATCAATCGCTCATAACCCCAAAGAGCTTGCAGACCATTCGCATTATCTAAATCGGAAGAAAACGACCAGCCACCTGGCAAGTCTGGATTACTCAACGAGAACAAATCCAAAGGAAACCAGCTAGGCAAGTGATTTTCATCGGCTAGCAAAATAAAAAGCGCCTGAGACCATAGTGACATCGCAAAAACTTCATATTCCTTACCAATCAAAACCGAGAAAATCGAATTGACATTAAAACCCAAATTCAAATATCGATTCGAAATAGATTTTCCGCTATTGCTATTGCAAATTACGCGCATAATTTTCACTTGAATTTGAAATCGTCAACAGCACCAGTTCTTACGTTGCGTACGTAGTGAATTTCAACACCATTGACGTTCTGTGTCATTTTTACCCACCCCTCTGATCCGGGCCAGCGGGAATCTGTCATGGCGCGCCGCATCGGGACCACAGTGCCGGCTACTGGATCGGACATAACTGCTTTCATCGCAAGTTGTTCGTTCAGGCTATTAGCAACCGTACGTCCTGTCGATCCTAATCCAAGAGGTGTGCTGTTTGTGACCTGTTTGCCCGCCAACGTGCCAGTTCGTGCCAGCACAATTTTATCTGTGCCACCAGCCGTCAACGCCGTCACCAAATCCGCTACTGCTGCGGGCACTTTGGTAAGCACCAAGGCATCGAGCATCGTTGACTGGTCTGCACTGGCCAGTCGAGCTTGTGTTATTTCCTTCGGCGTCAGGTTACGGAGTAGGGACGCTTCCTGATCCACAATTCTCCGGCGTTGCTCGGGGTCATCCTGATACAGCGCTCTCTGTTGCTCCAACGCTTGAATTGTCGTCGTGATCTTCTCGACTTTCTCACCACAAACGTACACATCCACGCACGGCTTCTGCGCCAGCTTGATAGCATTGGAATACTGTTGTTGTGCCAAC
>JARLJJ010000447.1 GCA_031291275.1 Formivibrio sp. | reverse complement strand
TGTGGCTCCGACCTGCATTACTACTTGCATGGCGGTTTTGGCGTGGTTCGCGTCAAGCAACCGATCGTGCTCGGTCACGAAGTGGCCGGTACGGTCGAAGCCGTCGGCAGCAAGGTCACCCGCGTCAAAGCCGGTGACCGCATCGCATTGAACCCGAGCCGTCCGTGCGGCAAGTGCAAGTTCTGCCAGGCAGGCGAGCATCAACACTGCCTGGATATGTGGTTCTACGGCAGTGCAATGCGTACGCCGCACAGCCAGGGGGCTTTCCGCGAATTGATCGTGGCCGAGGAATACCAGTGCGAGCCGGTCGGCGACAAAGTCTCGCTCGGAGAAGCTGCCTGCTGCGAACCGCTGTCGGTTGCCTTGCATGCGGTCAAGCAAGCCGGCAACCTCGCCGGCAAGAAGGTGCTGGTCACCGGTTCCGGTCCGATCGGTGCCTTGGTGGTCGCTGCCGCCCGTTATGCCGGCGCGCTTGAAGTCGTTGCAACCGACCTGCACGATGCCGCACTGGCCAAAGCCGTGGAAATGGGTGCGACCCGCACGGTAAACGTGTCGATTGAACCGGGCCTGAAAGCGGACGAGTTCACCGCCGATAAAGGTTACTTCGATGTTGCCATCGAATGCACCGGTGCGGGTCCGGTCTTGAAGGATGTGATCCCGGCACTGCGGCCGCGCGGCACCATCGTGCAGGTCGGCGTAACCGGCGAAGTGCCAATCCCGATTGGCGTGATTGTGGGCAAGGAAATCAGTCTGGTCGGTGCCTTCCGTTTCAATACCGAATACGCCCTGGCTGCCCGCTTGATCAAGGAAGGTCGCATCAATGTGAAACCGATTATCACCGCCACGCTGCCGATCGAACGTGCCGTGGAAGCGTTCGAGTTGGCTTCGGATCGTCGCTCGCAGATGAAAGTGCAGCTGACTTTCTGAGACGAGATTGATTAATACGTCATCCGTGTTTTAAACAATGCGGATGACGAATAAAAATTCCAAATACTGCTTTCTCTATGAGAAGGAGAAAAAATGGCAACCCTGATTACTGACGTAAAAGTCATTCTTACCGCACCGGAAGGCATCAATCTGGTCGTGGTTAAAGTGGAAACCAATCAGCCCGGACTTTACGGTCTGGGTTGTGCCACCTTTGCTTACCGGCATATTGCGGTCAAATGCCTGATCGAGGAATACCTCAAGCCGCTGCTGGTTGGCCGCGATGCTGAAGCGATTGAAGAACAATGGCAATTGATGCACCAGAACGCCTATTGGCGTAATGGGCCAATCGAAAATAACGCCATTTCTGGCGTGGATATGGCGCTGTGGGACATCAAAGGCAAGATGGCCAGTATGCCGGTGTACCAATTATTCGGCGGCAAGGTACGCGAAGGTGTGCCGATCTACCGTCACGCCGATGGCAAAGACTTGAACGAGTTGTGCGAGAACATCCAGAAATACCGTGATCAAGGTATTACCCATATCCGTTGCCAGAGTGGTGGTTATGGTGGAGGCGGTTTCGGCGCAGCCCCTCGCACGGCGCCCAAGGGGGCGCTCGATGGTGTGTATCTGGACAGCAAGAAATACATGCGCGACACGCTCAAGCTGTTCGAAGGCATCCGCAGCAAGGTCAGTTTCGAGGTGCAACTCTGCCACGACGTGCACGAACGCCTCAAGCCAATCGAAGCAATCAAGTTCGCGCAAGAAATGGAGCAGTTCGACCTGTTCTTCCTTGAGGACGCGATTGCGCTGGAAGAGGGCGAATGGCTGCGTGAACTACGCGCCAAGACCAGTATTCCGCTGGCTCAGGGCGAACTGTTCAACCATCCGTACGAGTGGAAGACCCTGATTGCCGATCACCTGATCGACTACATCCGCGTGCACCTCAGCCAGATCGGTGGCATCACGGCAGGCAGAAAGCTGCAATTGTTCGCCGAACAATACGGCGTGCGGACTGCCTGGCACGGCCCGGGCGATATGTCGCCTTTGGCGCACGCTGCCAACATCCATATCGACATGGCCGCGCGTAATTTCGGCGTGCAGGAATGGTCCGGTACCGAGCCGCCCAATTTCGTGATCCAGGAACTCAAGGGCCCGCGCGAGGCGCTCCTGGATGTATTCCCCGGTTTGCCGGAGTTCCGCAATGGCTACGTGTATGCCAACGACAAGCCAGGACTTGGCGTGGATATCAACGAGACCGAAGCCGCCAAATATCCGTGCGAGAAAACCGTGACCACCTGGACGCAGACCCGTCTGGTGGATGGAACGCTGCAAGTTCCATAAAAATATAACAGTAGATCTTATTGAGAGATACATATTGATTAAGGGTGCAATAAGACACCCAATTCAAACCAAATGGTTTGATTGAGAGGAATAAGTGATGCATATCAAAGCGTCATTTATATCACCAGTGTCCAAAATTAAATGACGGACACAATTCAAATGAGGAGTTTTACCATGATGTCCAGCAACGCTCGTCGTATCGCACTGAAGGCTACTATTGCTGCATGTATTGGCGCATCAACATTTTTCATGACTATTCCGAGTGCTATTGCGGCCCCAATTGTTAAGTTGCGCTTGGCTTCGGCACTCCCGGCAGATGCTAATTCGTCATTTTATGTTTGGTACGAACAATTTCAATCAAATCTGAAAGCATCCTTGAAAGACGGTGTGGAAATTTCGTATTTCGGAAATGGCATGCTGGGTAAAGAATCTGATGTTGTTCAACAGGTTCGATTGGGCGGCGTGGACATGATGATTTCAGGTACGTCTATCTGGGCGACTCTCGTTCCTGAACTTGGCGTGCTGGATCTTGGCTACCTGTTTAAAAATTATGATCATGTGGGTCGTGCTTTGGATGGCAAAGCTGGCGAAACGCTGTCTGGAATGTTGTTAAAAAAGGCCAATACCAGAATCCTTGGTTACGGCTATAGTTTTGGCGCACGGAATGTTTATAGCAAAAAACCAATTAAGACAGCCGCCGATTTGCAAGGCATGAAAATTCGCGTTTTACCAAATCAAAATTTTGTCGCCACCTTCAAAGCTATGGGCGCATCGCCAGCCCCAATGGCATTTGGCGAAGTTTATTCTGGTTTGCAGATGGGCGTCATTGATGGTCTGGAACAAGATGCAGCAAATGTCTTGGATGCTAAGTTTTATGAAGTTGCTAAGTACGGGGCACTTACACAGCATGTTTTTGCGCCGCTTGTGATGACAATCAACAACAATAGTTTTGAACGACTTCCTGCCGAATACAAAGCTGCTTTCCTCAAAGCAGCCGCCGATGCGACTACTTATGAGCGCAAACGTGCTTTGGAGGCAGAATCTAAAGCGTTTGACGAGCTTAAAAAACATGGCATGACAATCAATGATATTGATCGTGAGCCGTTGCGCAAGGCTGTGATGCCGCTTTGGACTACATTCACCAAACAGTATCCAGATACCAAAGCGATTGTTGATGGAGTAGAAGCTACGCGCTAAAACATCGACCTTTGATCATGCTCTATTGGGTGAAATTAATCCGCGCAATAGAGCATGCAATCTCTGCGTGGAATTCCACGTCCGCTCCCAGGTGAAGCCCTAAGACTTGCGTATTAATCCAAAGGAATGTAGTCCATGTCTACTAAGCCACGTTCTGAACTTGTCGATGAGACGTTTGAAGTTCTCGACGAAAGTAATGTTCCAAAGCATCCGTCGAAACCTATTCCGTTCTTGAGTGCAATGAACGAAATTCTCACTAATGCGACTTCAGCAATCGGCGCAGTTGCATTGTTCGTCAATGTGCTTATCATTTTTATTTCTATTATTTGGCGGTATGCACTTAACGAGCCATTGGATTGGGCTGAAGAAATTGCTCGCGCACTTATGGTGACTATTGTCTTTTTGGGCGCAGCTACATCAATGAAGAGAGGGCGTCATCTCGGCGTTGATCTTTTTTTGGCATGGCTGCCTTCGTATGCAAGAGCATACATCGCTCATGGCAGCCGCTGGATTCTATTCGCGGTTTCAGCGGGATTATTTTTATCCAGCATTGATTTGATTTCGGCATCCTTGGCGCAAACAACGTCCACGGGATTGCCACAAGCCATTTTTGCTATACCAGTATTTTTGGGCGCAGTAGTCATGACTACTGTTGCACTAGAGCACGCACTGCAAGCAAAAGCAAAGCATGTAATTATTAGTCTTCTAGGAGTTGGCGTTCTGTCATTGATTGGATTTACATTTCTAAAATCTATGCCAGTGGGTGTTTCGGGACCGGGCTTCCTGATGCTTTCATGTTTCGTTTTAGGTGTGGTCGCAGGAGTTCCGATTGCCTTTACATTGGCAATATCGGCAATGGTATTTTTTATCGCTAATCCAAATTTGCCTTTTGTGTTCTTTTCACAGCAAGTTTCTGCGGGCGTGGATAATTTTGTTCTGTTATCTGTTCCTTTTTTCTTGCTGGCCGGTGGTGCCATGGAAGTCAATGGCATGTCGTCTCGCTTGGTTGAACTGATCGTTCGTTGTATGGGGCGATTTCGCGGAGGTTTGAATATTGCCATTGTGGTAGCAATGGCTTTTTTCTCCGGTATTTCAGGCTCAAAAACCGCTGATATTGCCGCTGTGGGTGGAGTGTTGATGCCCGCTATTAGACGCGCGCGGCAAAGTAGTGCTGATGCTGTAGGTCTATTCGCTGCATCTGCTGTTATGGCCGAAACAATTCCTCCATGCGTCAATATGATTATCATGGGTTTCGTTGCCAACCTATCTATTGGTGCACTTTTTATTGCTGGTATTGTTCCTGCAATTTGCATATTGACACTTTTGCTTGTTGCTGCGGTTGTTTTTGGAAAGCGCATTAATATTGAACACGCATACCCAGTGCGTACACCAAATAAACAATTATTTTTGGGCGCTGGTGTTGGCATTATCATGCTGCTCATGATTGGTCGTGGAGTGATGGCGGGCGTTGCAACTGCTACTGAAATATCTGCTGTTGCCGTAATTTATGCACTTGTTGTCGGTCGACTTGTATTCCGTGAGCTGACAATAAAAGCGACGGTAAAACTTTTTGTTGATACGGCAGCTCTATCCGGGATGTTGATGTTTATTGTTGCCGCGGCAACTAGTCTTTCATATGGGTTGACCATGGAAATGATTCCGCAAAATATTGCTGCTTCATTGGTCACCGTAGGGCACAACTATGGAACTTGGGTTTTCCTCATCGTTTCAATTGTAATGGTCACGATCTTTGGGGCAGTATTGGAGGGGGCTCCTGCCTTAATTATATTTGCACCGATTTTGGTTCCGATTGCAGTACAACTTGGTTTTAATGCTCTGCATTATGCGATCGTACTTCTCCTTGCTATGGGATTGGGATTGTTTTCACCACCAATTGGACTTGGGCTCTACTCTACTTGCGCAATTTGTGGTGTGGAGATGAAGCATGTTATTCGTCCCATGTTTAAATATTTAATAATTGTAGCGATTGGTTTGCTAATTGTCGCATTTGTACCTGCGCTTACTGTCTGGTTACCTAAAGCAATGGGATATAATTTTTAATTGCTACTAAGTGTTTAAGTTGACAATTCCGGCAGGTTTATCCTGCTGGTGTTGTTTTTTGCAGTTTAATTTAATCAACCATATATTTATTTAAACTGCAGTAAATTACGCATATATATTTGTTTGATGCAAGGATACGAAATGTTGCTACGTCAACTTGGCGCCTCCGGAATACAGGCTTCCGCTATTGCAATGGGTACTTGGGCTATTGGTGGTGGATTGTCGTGGGGAGATAATGATGATGATTTATCTGTGTATGCACTTCATTCTGCGCTAGATGCGGGTGTGAATCTGATTGATACGGCACCGATGTATGGTTTTGGCCACAGCGAAGAAGTAGTGGGCAAAGCCATTAAAGGCCGACGAGAGCATGTCGTACTTGCAACCAAGTGCGGTCTTCTGTGGGATCGTGAAGACTTCGGTGCTTTTTATCTTGCGCGTGAAGGTCGGCGGATATTCAGAAGCCTCCATCCAGATGTTATTCGCGAAGAGTTGGAAATTAGCCTCAAGCGTTTAGGTACCGATTATATTGATCTGTACCAGACACACTGGCCGACGCTAGCCCAAGATCGTGAGTCTATTTCTGCCACGATGGAATGTTTGATGCAGTTTAAAATGGAAGGAAAAATCCGTGCGATCGGTGCCTCCAATGTTAACCTCGAACAAATCCGCGAATATCAGTCCCATGGTGTGCTCGATGTTGTGCAAATGCGTTACACCATGCTCGATCGCAAAATAGAAGGTGCACTTCTGGATTATTGCAAGTCTCAGAATATTTCGGTTCTAGCTTATTCACCCCTTGAGCAGGGACTGCTGACTGGCAATGTGGGTATGGATCGTCTCTTCGGTGTAGGTGAAATACGTGCTGGGAAGGCATGGTTTTCACCACTTAATCGTAAACGTGTACTGGATATGCTGGCGGGATGGCATGATTTGACGTGCAAATATCACTGCACATTAAGTCAATTGGTTATTGCCTGGACTATAGCTCAGTCCGGTGTTACCCACGCCGTGTGCGGTGCAAGAAAACCTGACCAAATACTAGATAATGCCGGAGCTGGCCGATTGACACTTGACTCTGTTGATATACAACGCATCCGTCTGGATGTCGATGGGCTCGGCGAGCCACTTTCCGCATAAACTTGCAATTGTCTTAGGTGTGCGGGTCTTAACCATTTATTTCTCAAGCCAGCTAAGTGGTTTTATCTGGTGCAAGGTTTTGTCTTTCATTTTATTCCTTGGCAAAACCTGTACAGAAGTAAGACTACGCAACGCATGCAAGGCATTGCCCTCAATCCTCATGAACCCGTTCTGTCGCAATCGATTTTTGCTGTATTCCGGAGTGCTGTGACTGCGGCGATGTCGAAGTCCACCTGACATCGACATCTCCGTCAAAATCGTGCCCTCTCCTGTACTTAGTGCTGGGCACGACTGCCATAGAGATTGCCAGACAGGCTGTGCATGAACACGTATTCAGGATCGCTTAGATATCAATTGTCAGACAGTTATATTTTATATGTTTGACGTTCAATCATCATATGTGATACATATTAAGGTGAGGGTGGACATGGTACATGGTGAGGCTTGTGAATGAGGTCAGGGCCAAATTGATTAATGGTTTTGTATCAATGCGACAAGGCTCGCAGGCTCATGAAGTCATGAGAGGTGTACACGGCTTAAGGTAAGGAGTTGGATGCGCACGGTTCTGCATTCGACTGACGCGTGAGAACGCTGTTAAAGCGGGCTTTGTAGTGTTGGACAAAGTTGGGGTGGCATTGACATGCTGATTAACCACACAGAAATTCGCTATGCATGCAGATAGTCGAGAGTGAGTTGCAAGGCTGGGACGTAAAAGATCATCAATCTGAGTTAATTTACCAATTGTAAGTAACCGGCATGTTGAATGTCGTCCGGGAAGGTGGCACTAAATAACGATTGAAATAAGAAGAATAAATTATTCAGACTATATTGTTTGGATCGGGTTTTATCCGGGCTGGAATGAATGTAGCGTTGACTAATAAATTATTTTGATACGCGGCTGAAGAATGGTAATCAGGAACAGAGTGGGGGCGATCATGAAATTGATCGGAAAAACAGTGTATCTGGATTCGCTGAGTTTTGATTGTGTTAAATGTTTTCATTGTAAGTATAAATAATAGCTCATTGCCAATAATTTAATTGGCGTGGCAATAATTAAGTTGGTTAAATTCTATGACGCTGTATGTTGGAGTGATTCGGCATGCAAGAAGAAAATTGAATGTAACTTGGGTTGAAGGAGAGATAAAATGCAGGAAGTATTCGATTCGCCACCGATTGTGTGTAATGTTGATCCGCACGAATATCTAAGAAAAGAATATCCCGTTGTATGCTGGGTAGATAAGAGTATGGTTGTTTTGGTTGGCTTGGCAGTTATAACTGAGTTGATTGTTTTATTCGGAAATGTTTTAACACGAACTTTTTTTGATCATACCATTCTTTGGGCTAATGAGTTGGGTCATCTGGTTTTGACGGTTATTGCTTTTGTTGGTGGTGCGGTGGCATACAACAGAAATGAACATATAGCTGTTCATGCAGTAATATCGCGCCTGCCTCAATCTTGGCGCCCTGCACTTGATTCTCTGGTTGACTGGTTTGTTTTGACTGGATCTGTTTTTGCTGCGTATATATCAGTGGATGTCATAAAATCACGTGTGGATGAA
Source organism: Formivibrio sp. (assembly GCA_031291275.1). Lineage (GTDB taxonomy): Bacteria > Pseudomonadota > Gammaproteobacteria > Burkholderiales > Chitinibacteraceae > Formivibrio. Next base: position 6,641 of record JARLJJ010000447.1, on the reverse strand, counting down.
TTATCAACAGTCATGGAAATATCTATGAGTTGGTTTGTTTTGCCGTTAACCATCGGTCTCATATTGATGGCATTTTTTGCTGTATTTAGGCTGATACGCCGTCAAAAGGCTGCCATAATTATTCCTGGAATTTTAGTTTTTTTGATGTTTGGTGTGGTTGTATTTGTTAATAATATGTGGGGCCCGTTTGGTAGTTCGGTAACAGTTAACTGTAGTATATTAGCTTTTTTCATTTTACTTATGGCGGTTGGTCTTCCTGTTGGTTTTGTATTGGCCATCGTTGCGACGACGTTTCTTTATATCTCTGGTACTGGTGAGTTGATTGCATTGCCATCAACAATGGAATCAGGCGTATCTAATTTTGTCTTGCTGGCAATTCCGTTTTTCATGATGGCTGGCTATGTTATGACTGAAGGTGGATTGAGTAGCCGATTGTCCGATTTTGTAGTGGCACTGGTTGGGCGTGTACGTGGCGGTCTTTATCAAGTCATTATCGTCAGCATGTATATTTTCTCAGGTATTTCTGGGTCAAAGGCTGCCGATGTGGCTGCTGTTGGTACTTCGATGAAGCAGATGATCAGAGACAATGGCTATGATGAAGCAGAATTCGCAGCACTTCTGTCAGCAGGTGCCGTTATGGGAGAAACCATCCCTCCTAGTTTACCTATGCTTGTCCTGGGGTCGATTACCACTATCTCCATGGGTGCATTGTTCATGGGTGGACTTATCCCTGCGGCAGTTATCGCGTTGTGTTTGATGCTCGCTATTTATTTCAAGGCACGTATTTCAAATAAATACCCCGGCATCAAGATGCCAGTGTCTATTCTCTTCAAGAGCTCTCTCTATGCAATACCAGCCTTTTTGGTCCCGGTGCTGCTGGTTGTAGGTATCGTCTCAGGGGCCGCTACCCCAACTGAAATTTCTTCGGTTGCTGTTGTATACGGTCTTGTGTTGTCAGGTGTTTTTTATCGGGAGATGACCTGGAAAAGATTGTGGAAGACGGTTTCGGATACTGCTGTAAAGGGTGGCATGATTCTTTTTATTACCAGTACGGCTAGCTCGTTTGCCTGGACTCTGACATCGGCAGATATTCCTGGTGAGATAGCCAGAGCAATGATTGATTTTGCTGGTAAAACAGATTGGCTGTTTATATTAACCAGTTTGATCATCTTGGTCATTATGGGTGCTTTACTTGAAGGCCTACCGGCATTACTTGTTTTTGCGCCTATCCTTATGCCTCTTGCCCCGCAATTTGGAGTCTCTCCAGTGCAATACGGAATTGTATTGCTTATTTCCATGGGGGTAGGGTGTTTCTTTCCGATTATCGGTGTTGGAATGTATATTGCGTGTTCTGTTACAGACGTTAAGGTGGAGGCGGCATCAAAGGCCATGATTCCATATGTGGCTATTTTATTGATAGGCTTGTTACTGGTGGCTTTTGTACCATGGTTTAGTCTTGCATTGCCCCATTTTTTTAATTTGGCATAGTCATTGATGTTTAATGTTTAATGTTTAATGTTGGTTGATGTGGTTGGGTGGTAGAAGTTATCTGTTAGATGTTGTCAAATAGTCGTACCATATTACAAACGTGCAGCGTATTTAATATTACGTCGAATGGAGGATTTATCATGAAGAAGGTAACATCTGCTATTTTATCTCTGGCAATTATGGGTATGTTTTCATCCACATATTCAGTTGCGGCTGATCAGAAATTTACATTAAAACTTGCTCATCAAATGGCTCCAGATCACACCTTAAATTTGGTGGCGGAGAAATTCGCGGAGCTGGTAAAAACAAAAACAAATGGAAATGTCACAATTAAGATTTTTCCTTCTGGAGCGCTGGGAGGAGAAAAGGACAATGCTGCGGCTTTGAAATCCGGCATGCTTGATATGGGATTGATTGCTGATGAGCAATATCCATCTTTCGTGCCTGAATCAGCAGTACTTGTTCTACCCTATTTATATAAAGATTACGCACACTTGGATCGTGTCCTGACAAGCGATGTGGCTAAAGACGTGGCTAAGATGATTTTGGATAAAACCAATATTCGTGTTTTGACCTTTATGCCAATGGCATTCCGTCAGATGTTTACTGTTGATAAGGAAATTAAAACGGCGGCAGATCTTAAAGATATAAAAATGCGCGTTCCTGAATCGCCTATCTATGTTGCTGCCTTTAAGCAATTTGGTGCTGCACCAACGCCGTTGGCATGGGGCGAAGTCTATGCCGCATTGCAGACCGGCGTAGTAAAGGGGGTTGAAAATACGCCCGAGGCCGTATTGACTGCTTCGTTGCAGGAAGTGACCAAGTATATGAACATCACTAATCACCTTGAAGGGCCAACAACGATTTCTATGTCCGAAAAGGTGTATCAGAAGCTACCAAAAGCATATCAAGATGCTTTGTTGTCATCCGCTATCGAGGCTGAAAAATATGATCTGGAATTGACTGTTTCCAGGGATACGGCAGCACGTGAAAAACTCAAAAACAAGTTGACGATCGTTGATTCAAATGTTGCTTCTTTCAAGAATGCCATCAAGTATGACCAGATTGACTTGGTTAGCAGTCCAAAGGCCAAAGAGTTGATCAAACGCTTGGGCGACATTAAATAAGGTGAGGTAGGGGGGAGGCGCTTACACCTTTACCCCCTTTTAAATTTCAATTGAATCGCTGTTTTCATATTGCTCGATACCAGAGACCGCACAAGTGAACGAAAAGCTTCTCGCCGGAAAAATTGCCTGGGTAACCGGCTCCAGTCGGGGTATTGGCAGGGAAACTGCCACGCATCTTGCCCGTTGTGGCGCCCACGTCGTGCTACATGGGTCTTCGCCTGTGTCGCCGCAAGTGTTGGATGCCGGTGACGCGTTGTCATCGATTGCGCGAGAGATTTCAGAGTGTCATGGTGTTGAAACACTGCATGTCTACGGAGATTTGACCAAACCTTCTGTGGTGAAAGACTTGGTTGCGCAAATTCATGCACGATTTGGCCGGATCGATATCCTGGTCAACAATGCCGGGGGGGATATTGGAATCCAAGGCGTACAAGCACCCAGAGCCGGAAAACCCGAACACAATGATGCCGTTTTCATCAGCGATGAAGACCTGCAAACCGTCCTCAATCGCAATCTAATGACCTGTATCTATGCCTGTCGCGATGTTGCTCCGGAAATGATTGCGCGCAAGCAGGGATGGATCGTCAATGTCGGTAGTATTTCCGGATTGGCCGGTATTCCGGAGTCCGCAATCTATGCAACAGCCAAGGCTGCAGTACACGAATATACGCGCTGCCTGGCCGCCATGTTGCGTCCCTACGGGGTCTATGCCAATGTGATTGCGCCAGGCGACACGGTGACTGAACGCTTCAAGGCGAGTCGCCCGGTTGAAGAGGGTCGGGTATCAACCTCTGGCTCGCTGGAGCGCTACGGTTGGCCGGTCGAGATCGCCAAAACAATCGAATTCCTTGTGTCGGATGCCTCTTCCTATATAACCGGCCAAGTTATTCGTGTCGATGGTGGCAAACAACTTTGGCCCTGTTGATATATTGCTGATCCATGTCCTGAGGTTGCCCGTCTGCTGGCGTGCCTCTATTCCCATTCGCTGCTTGCCTTGCAAATCGCTTTCTTCTGGGGATGCTCAGGCCTGCGAGATTAATTGACCGCTATGCTGTTGTGGAGATTTGTTTACCCATGAAAGTCACGAAACTGACGACCTACCGCCTGGCTCCACGCTGGATGTTCCTGAAAATCGAAACCGATGAAGGCATTACCGGCTGGGGTGAACCGGTTATTGAAGGTCGCGCACGCAGTGTGGAAACCGCAGTCAACGAACTGTCCGAATACGTGATCGGTAAAGATCCGGCGCGCATCAACGATATCTGGCAAGCGATGTACCGTACCGGCTTCTACCGCGGCGGCCCGATCCTGATGAGCGCGATTGCCGGCATCGACCAGGCACTCTGGGATATCAAAGGCAAGGTGCTTGGCGCCCCGGTGTATGAACTCTTGGGCGGACTGGTACGTGACAAGATGAAGATGTACAGCTGGGTCGGCGGCGATCGTCCAGGTGAGGTCATCGCCGGCATCAAGAAGCTGCAGGCTATTGGCTTTGACACCTTCAAGCTCAATGGCTGCGAGGAAATGGGCCTGATTGACAATAGCCGTACCATTGATGCCGCGGTCGCCGTAGTGGCGGAAATTCGCGAAGCCTTTGGCAACAGTATTGAGTTTGGTTTGGATTTCCATGGCCGAGTGGCTGCGCCAATGGCACGTATCCTGATCAAGGAATTGGAACCGTATCGTCCACTGTTCATTGAAGAGCCGGTACTGGCCGAACAAGCCGAATACTATCCACGCTTGGCAGAAATGACCCACATTCCAATCGCGGCGGGTGAACGCATGTTTTCGCGCTTCGAGTTCAAGCGCGTATTCGCCGCCGGTGGCCTTTCGATCGTGCAGCCTGATCTGTCGCATGCCGGTGGCATCACCGAATGCCACAAGATTGCCTCAATGGCTGAAACTTATGACATTGGTTTTGCTCCACACTGCCCGCTCGGCCCCTTGGCATTGGCCTCCTGCCTGCACGTCGATTTCGTTTCGCGCAACGCCGTGCTTCAAGAGCAAAGTATGGGCATCCACTACAACCAGGGTGCTGAACTGATGGATTATGTTCTCAACAAGGAAGACTTCCAGTTCCACAATGGCTACATGTTGCCCCCGAAGAAACCAGGGCTGGGTGTGGATGTAAACGAGGAACTGGTCATCGAAAACAGCAAAAAAGCTCAAGACTGGCGCAATCCGGTCTGGCGTCATGCCGACGGTGCTGTGGCCGAATGGTAATTTCGTTTCGTTGATCCATAAAGGCAGGGACGAAATGTCCCTGCAGCCATTGAGAGATTTGTCTGATGCGTGCACACCCAGACGGAAACACTGCCCCCGAACTATTGGCGCTTGACTGGGGAACCTCCAGCTTGCGCGCTTTTCTGATGCGGGAAGGAAAAGTCATTGAAACCCGACACTCCGCGCATGGTATCCAGCACCTGCCTGAGCCGGGAAAATCGGGGTTCGAACAAGCCTTCGCGCAAATTGCCAAGGACTGGCTACAGCAGTGGCCACAGCTTCCCGTTGTCGCCAGTGGTATGGTCGGCAGTGCGCAAGGCTGGCGCGAAGCGCCTTATGTACGCTGCCCAGCCGATGCGCAAAAACTGGCATCGCATAGTGTCGCCGTACCAAGTGGGCTCGGACCGGAAATTTTGATCGCGCCCGGCGTGCTGTTTGACGAAATGAATCAATTGCCGGATGTGATGCGCGGCGAAGAAATTCAGATCGCCGGCGCGTTGCGACAAAATCCGCAGTGGGCTGCGCAGTGCAGTATTGTTCTACCAGGCACTCACTCCAAATGGGCGCGGATTGAAAACGGACAGATCGTCGATTTCGCCACCTATATGACCGGCGAGTTGTTTGCAATGCTGAAGAAGCATTCCATCCTGAGTCGCTTGATGCCGGAACAGGCTGAACGAAAATCAGAATGGGATACCGCAGCCTTTGAACTCGGCCTCGCAACTGCACGCAACAGCGGTCCAGGCGACTTCACACATCAAATTTTTGCCACCCGCACACTAGGCTTAACCGACCGGTTGTCCCGCAGCGCGCTGGCTGATTACCTTTCCGGCCTGCTGATTGGCCACGAACTGGTTTCGGGACTCGCCCAGACCGCTGAAATCAGCAACGTGCCATTGATCCTGATTGGCGATACTGCGCTCTGCCAACGTTATGCCTTGTCGCTCAATTTCCTGGGCAAACCGGACTGCACACTGCTCGATAACACCGCACCCGCCGGTTTATGGGATTTGGCTCACGCCGCAGGCTTGCTTGATACATCGGACTCACCCAAAAATTCGAGAAAACAATGACCTCCAATCAAACACTTGCCAACCGTTTTGAAACCGCGAATAGCCTCTTGCCATTGGTCGCTATTCTGCGTGGTCTCAAACCGACAGAAGCCGTAGAAATTGGCCGTGGTCTCTATGACGCCGGCTTTCGCCTGATCGAAGTTCCGCTTAACTCACCAGATCCGTTCACCAGCATCGCCACGATTCGCCGTGCACTACCGGACGACGCGCTAGTCGGTGCAGGCACGGTATTGACGGTGGAACAAGTCGCTCAGCTGAAAGCCTGCGGTGGCGACCTGACCGTGATGCCGCATGCCGATACTGCGGTGATCCGCGCCGCCAAGGCGGCCGGCATGCTGTGCGTGCCCGGCATTGTCACGCCGACCGAAGCGTTTGCCGCATTGGCGGCCGGTGCCGATGCGCTGAAGTTGTTCCCGGCTGAACTGGTCACGCCGCAAATCCTCAAGGCCATCCGCGTAGTCTTGCCTAAAACCGTGCGTCTTCTGCCAGTTGGTGGCATCACTCCCGATACCATGAAGCCTTATCTGGATGCAGGCGCGGGAGGCTTTGGCCTGGGCTCGGCGCTCTATACGCCTGGCATGTCTTGCGCACAGGTTGTGGCCCGTGCCGGGGATTTCGCCGCTGCCTGGCTGCGGTTGAGCAAGACATAACCGGATGACCGCCTTCGGCAGCGTGGATGCCATCACTCACGCGCTGGAAGTGTATGTCTCGGTCATGGCCAACGAGTTCT
>JARLJJ010000446.1 GCA_031291275.1 Formivibrio sp. | reverse complement strand
TGCGCTGGTGGCGGGCCTTGGCGGAGGTAATGCGTTGGGCGGTGCGTTTGGCGCGGGCCTGACGTCAAAGCTCGGCGGGGTGCTGAATGACCTGAGCGACGAAATCAGGAACCGCCGCCCGACAGGGAATGCGGATATCGATCAGGCGTTGGGTCAGATTGTAGCCACGGGAGTGGGCACTGCAGTAGGCGCAGTTGTGGGCGGCAGTTCTGGGGCGTTTACCGGGTTCAATGCTGATCGGTTTAATCGGCAGTTGCATTCTGACGAACGTCAGTGGGCGAAGGACAAAACCACCGAGTTTGCTGCCTTTTACGAAAAAATTACCGGAAGGACATTATCTGCTGAGCAAGCTGAAAGCATGCTGCTCGCCAACGGCTACCGGCTTGTCGACAGTGTCGCGAGCAAGGGGCCTGGGGGCGATGCAGTGGCTGTGGCATACATCAGTCGATACGGTGGCAAGCTGTTTCAGGCAACAGCAGCGGAGTACAACGACCCGTTCCTGTACGGCAATTCGGATCATTCGCTATCACCTGAGCAGCATGCCCTCACATTCCCCGTGGGGCGGCCAGGAATTGGGCCCTTCACAGTTCAAATCGGTGGTAATGCCGGCATTCATGTATTTAACCTCGGCGGAACAGGCGAGATGGGATTATCGGTATCGTTTGGCAAGCACCCAAATTTATGCACCTATGCCCAAGCTTGCGCGACGATGGGGCTGGGCTTCACCGTAGGCGCTGGAGTTTCTATTTCGGCCGGGCAAGGCTCTGCATCCACTGGAGTGACGAGCAGCACAGGGGGCTTCGTTGCAGGAGGCGCCGGACTATTCGGGAACACTAGCGTTTCGCGGGACAGCAACGGAAATTTGGCGGCTGGAAAAGGTGTATTGGGAGTCGGTATGGGCGCGGCAACGGGTGCACAGCAGTGCAAACAAGTAACGGGGTGTTTGGCTAAGGAGGAAAAATGATATTTTGGATTCTTTTCCCATTTGTCATTTTTGTATTTTCACTATTCTTTTTCATCGCCCAGTTCAAACTAAGTGATCGAT
>JARLJJ010000445.1 GCA_031291275.1 Formivibrio sp. | reverse complement strand
TCGCTTATGAGAGTAACCGGGACTCAGCGTCGGAGGCTACAAAGCTTATGCGTTGATCGCCGGGTACAGTGCATCGACGCCGTCTCGAACTTCCCGCGACTGCCCCAGCGGATCCGACAAGCAGACGGGTCCCAGTTTCCCCAAAATGCCGATTCACGGGCACAACCCGACTTTTTCGGCGGTTCGACGCAAATGCAATAAATATCTTGGCTAACCGACGGGATTTGGCGGAAGATCGCGGGATTTGGCGGGCACGGTTTTTATCATAACTCCCCTGAAAGTGACGAGGGATGCTATTCCAGCTGAGACCAGCCCTCCAGTGAACGAAACCCCGTCATGATAGTGGGGATCGACTGCGAGCAAAAGGTAAAAGCCTAGAACATAGCCTATTGACATCGCCATGATCGAACACAGCAACGCAATCAAGGCTCTCCACCAACGGCTCATGGCTAAAACTATACCCATTAAGGCAGCGGTGGGTGCATATAACGGAGCTTCATCACCTGGATGCGATCTGTCCAGCGGCAAAACTCACTTAGACTAAATGCCGATTCAGGGGCGGTACGGCGAACGTCGTTGGCAAAACGTGACTTCACAGGCGGTCGGAACGAGACTTCGTGTGCAAAATCGCCAACCCATGTGGCTACTTCAAGTCAGAAGCCGTAGCGCTTGGGATCAGCCAGTAGTTTGTCAGTGATCGATTCGGCTTGTTCAGAAAGCTCAACGATGCCTAACAGTTCAATCATGCGGTCACGGTCTCTTGAAACAGCGGCAATATCCCACGCATCCATGATCCCAGCGTCATAAAGTCGCTCGTTGACAGTCATTCCTCCATACTTACTCATGCTGATCTTCCCCTCCTTCGCTTATCCAGCGGAATGTATTGCTCCTTGATCTCCACATCATAAAGCTCTGTACTCAGTCCGTTGCACCTGTCGAAATACGGGATCTCATTCAACTACGCCAGGGCCGCTGGAACGGGCGATAACCGAACGTGGTCATATAGTCCGCTGGGGCGAGCCGTAGTTGGTCAAAACCCCGATTTACGAGCGGCTCGATGCGGTAACGCCAAGCAATACCGCGATCGCCCTTGCTTCTAGGTAAGCCAAGCCTTCAGGCTTGTCACTGTTGCGCTCCCCGGCACAGGAAGGGCTTTAGCCCCTGGGGTATGCTCTCGCTCGTGGCCACACAACGTCAGAAACTGAGTACCTACGCCATCACCATCCTCACCCACCAACGCCACCGTCTGTTCCAGCGCACTGAGACCGCCGACCTCATGATCGCCACCCTCTTCCGCTACCGCGATCAGGGGAAATTCGCACTGCATGCCTTCGCTGTTATGCCGGACCAC
>JARLJJ010000060.1 GCA_031291275.1 Formivibrio sp. | reverse complement strand
GCGGGCGGAAGCGTCGCCGATATCAGCGCGGATTTGTACCATACCATCGGCGGCAGCGGCCTGCTTCCAATCTCCCGATCGGCACGCTGCAAGGACTATGGTTGCAAGGACAAGGCTCTGCCGCATGACCGGATACATGTTTGAAATCCCCCGAAAGCTCCATCAAAAAACACAAACATCTGTACGTTAGTATCCGGCCAATTGCGCCAACAAGTCGGTCATTTGGGTAGCAAAGCGAGAGCCTCACGAGCTGCCTTTCATACACGGCCTTCTCAACGAGCTTCCCCTCCTGGAATATCGCGGGTTTCGAAATTATTCACATTTATCGATTGTCAAATAATGTACGTTTGGAGAGTGATCTGCTAGGCTCAGGACCTATTAAAAGCGTTGCATAACCGATTATAGATTGATTCAATGGCAGCGCAAGGAGGCGTTGCCATGAGCGATTTGATTTGGTTGTCGGACGCGCAAATGCAGGAGATTGCGCCATATTTCCCGTTGTCGCACGGGATTCCCAGGGTGGATGATCGGCGGATTGTCAGCGGGATCATCTTCGTGATCAGGAATGGCTTGCGCTGGCGTGATGCACCCAAGGATTATGGTCCGCACAAGACGATCTACAACCGGTTTATCCGCTGGAGCCGGATGGGCGTGTTCGACAAGATCTTCGCAGCACTCGCTGCCAAAGGCGGCAAGCCCAACCAGCTCATGATCGACGCTACCCATTTGAAGGCGCATCGCACAGCTGCCAGCCTTTTAAAAAAGGGCCTGTTCCCCGTCGTATCGGGCGAACCAAAGGCGGCCTGAATTCAAAACTGCATGCCGTCTGCGATGGGCGTGGCCGACCGCTGATCCTGTTGCTCAGCGAAGGACAAATGAGTGATTTCAAAGGGGCAGCGCTGATGATCGGGTCATTTCCCAAAGCAAAGGCGTTGCTCGGGGATAAAGGCTACGACGCCGACTGGTTCCGCGCTGCCTTGGCCGAGCGCAAGATCAAAGCCTGCATCCCATCAAAATCCAACCGCAAAATCACGATCCCCCACGACACCGTACTCTACCGTCAACGCCACAAAATCGAAAACATGTTCGGCAAACTGAAGGACTGGCGCCGCATCCACACCCGTTACGATAGATGCGCCCACACCTTCATGTCCGCTATCTGCATCGCCGCAACCGTGATCTTCTGGTTGTGATCAATGAGTCCTGAGCCTAGTCTTCGAATCATGGACGCAACGAACACACCAATAGACTTGGACCGCCTAGCGGCTTGCTTTACGGTAGAATTGCATATCGACGCCATTCCACTGGCAGCAGTTGTCCGCGAGGCATTACGCGATGCCTACCAGAGCGGACTGAGCGGGGCACACCTCCGCTGGCAGCTTGCTGACGCGATTGAAGATGGCCTTGGGTTTCTTGGCGATGGCCTTGACCGGCATCTCAATGATGCGGCGCGCGCGAATTGGCGTCGCGACTGTGGTTTGGCCTTCGACAAAGCGCTCAGAAGAGTTTCCTGAGCTATTTCGCCTAAAATCAAAATCGGTCGATCAGGAGAAGGGAAGCGGCAGCTCGCGGCCTCGCCGCTCTTCAAAGCTGCCGTTCCGGATCGTCCGACGTAAATCTGGTGACAGCATACCCATTTGACGCGGGCACGCTGAGGTTGCGAAGGGATTGAACGAACGGCAGCAATTGCCTTGCGGCGACCCTTAGGAGTCTTTCCGGTCAGTTGTCCGCAATTGCCGACCTGTTCCGAAGGTTGAGGGCGGGGCGCAAAAAGAGGCCGCGCCGGAGGTCCGGCACGGCCTTGATCGGCGGTGTGCGCTGCGATCAGTGCTGGGTCTTGAGCCAGGCGATCACTTCGGCGCGTTTGGCGGGGTCTTTGAGGCCGGGGAAGGACATGAGGGTGCCGGGGACCATTTGCATCGGGCCGGTCAGCCACTTGTCGAGCGTGGCGTCGTTCCAGGTC
>JARLJJ010000444.1 GCA_031291275.1 Formivibrio sp. | reverse complement strand
CGTACTTGTTTGGACCACTCGCTATCACCTGCGCATTTGCAAAAGCATTTCAGATTTACTCCAAAACCCGGATATTCTTCGTTCCCATAGCTATCACACAAACTGGAAGTACACAGCGTGGGTAATGGGAAAAGACACACATTAGGGAATAATCCAAAAGCATCCGCAGTGATGATCGGATCATTGCCAACAAAAAGGTATGAATTGGCAGTGTTTTGATCAGCCTCGGGACTGCTCCTTGTCGAAGAAAACCGATCTTTGATTCCCAAAAGATTCAAAAATGCCGTAGCCATGTCAACCTTCACTGGCTTTTTCTGGACTTTCGGCCTATTGGCTACGAGTTCGAACCCAGGTTCCCCAAGCGGATCCCTGCTCAACCAGGTCCCCGTTGACGCCTTGTAATAGCGGTAGCCGTAGTAGAGCAGGTCCGATTCGTCATCCTGGTATTTGGTGGAAAATCTGAACGGGTTCGCCTTGGCCATGGGTCCGGTTTGGCGGATGACTTCCCCGAAGGGGCCATATTCGTAAGATGCCAACATCGCACCATTTGCCACGTTGACAAGCGCGGCAAGATTGCCGTTGCCATCAAAGGCCGGGCAACCATTTGTCTCGCTAGTCCCATGATAGTTCACTTCCAACAAGCCGCCCACTCCTCCCGCCCCTTGCTGTGTTCCCGAGAGATCGTTTCCCCATGTGTAAGACTGAACAACGGCGGATTGCTGATCGAGGATGGCGATCAAATTCCAGCCGTCGTACACGAATCTGTTGGTGGACACCGGAATCCACGCAGAACCGATGTTCGTTGAAACAGTTTTTTGAATCCGGCGGCCTTGAAAATCGTAGGCGCAATCGACCTTTCTTTGTGATGCCAGCGGCGCACTCGCGAGGCTGGCGAAGGAGATTGCCCGGTTCTCCGCATCCCACGTGATCGTCCAGCGGCCGCTGTTCGTCATGTTTCCGTCCGCATCGTAGCCAAACACTTCCGGGGTCTGCGGCAAAAAGGCGTTCCAAATGTTCGTCGCAACGATGTCCGCGTTCGTCCCGTTGTTCAACACCGCCAAGTTCGTCAGCGAAAGGTAGAGTGACGAACTGTTGTTGTTGGCTGCCAGTTCGTCCCAGAAATAGGTCCCCTGCCGCACCGCCCGCTGGAGATTCACCGTTACCGTGGCATTGGCGTTGGCCGAGCCGAGCACGGTGGCATAGCCGGGCACGTCCCGGCTGGTGTACTGGTTCAGATTGTTCGCGGCATAGCTGGCAGAACGCAGATTGCTGCCGGTGGCATCGCCGCCGTTGGCAGTGGACTCGCGGTTGCCGATGTCGTCAAAATTGTACGTGAACTGCTGGCCCGCCACGGGCGTGCCATTGGCCCAGTATTTCTTGCCGGAAACCACCTGGCCGAGACGGTCGTACTGGTAAACCCAGGAACTATTGTCCACGTTGGTGACCTCGGTTCGTTGATTCGCGGAGTTGTACTGATAATTGAAGGACGCGACCGGCGCACTGCCAGCACGGCTTTGAATCGTGGTCAAGCGATTCAAAAAGTCGTACTGTTTGGCGGTGGTCATCACGGTCTGCCCATTGTTCGCAAACGCAATTTGCCTCACCAAGGGCGAGTTGGCAAGGTAGCTGTACGTGGCCGTACCCGTGCCGCCGGACACGGTCAAGAGCCGGGAGGCGGCATCGTAGGCGTATGCCGCGGCGGCGAGGACGGAGGAGGAACCGAGTATGGACAGATTATTGCGCCGCAAGAGGCTGTCGGAGCCGTTGGTAACGCTCAGGCCGTTTAACGGACCGCCCGTGTAGCTTTCAGTCAAGACCTGATTCACGTCGTTATAGCCGTAGTTGCAAATGGTTGCGCTATTAGTCACGGCAAGTTGCCGCCCATAAAAGGCCTAGGAAATTGGTATTCCATTTCCATTTTTACCGGTTGTCACCACTGGTGGTCGCGCTCCCCCACGGTCTCTGTTTCAGTTTGCGAATGCCTCCGGCCGGCATCCCCCCCTGTCACCACCGGGCTCGTCACCTGGCCCAGCGCACCATCCCGTATTTTCTGCCGCATCGTCATTACAACTTGATTTGCCTTCAAAGGAGAGACATTCGGGATGGGTTTGGCAAGATTTTGTTTGCGCGGAGGGTTTCGGGCTTGGGGCGCAGGGTGCGGTTGAGTCCGGCGCGGTTAGCTGGCGGCACGCG
>JARLJJ010000443.1 GCA_031291275.1 Formivibrio sp. | reverse complement strand
GAACAGGATGTCCTGCGCGAAACGCTTCTGACATGCCACCACACCCGCCTCCCGGCACACAGCGGCGACCCGGATAACATCATCGGCCTTCTGCATGTGCGCAAGATTTTTTCGATGCGCACCGAAGAAATCAACGCCGACACGCTGCGCGAAGTCATGCGCCCCCCTTACTTCATCCCGTCGGGCACCCCTCTTTTTACGCAACTGCAGAATTTCCAGGAAAACCGTCGTCGGATCGGTCTGGTTGTTGATGAATACGGCGAACTGCAGGGTCTAGTGACCTTGGAAGATATCCTGGAACAAATCATTGGTGAATTTACAACCAATGCCCCAGGAAGCAATGGACGATTCGAACCTCAAGCCGACGGCAGCGTACTCTTAGATGGCGCGGCTCCCTTGCGAGAAATAAACAGGAAACTGAATACACATTTCGCGCTAGATGGCCCAAAAACGCTCAACGGGATCATTTTGGAATACTTTCAAGACATTCCAGAGTCAGGAACCTGTCTGGTAATTTCCGGCCACCGCCTGGAAATTTTGCAAACGCATGATCGCAGCATCCGAATTGCGCGATTGATTCCGTCCCCGAAAAATCCGTAGTTCTGCTAGACTCTGCAAGATAAATACCAACTCAGTAAATTGATCTGCACTTGGTCTAGCCACAATTACCTGACAGAGAACGTATTGCCATGTCGATTCAAAACCTCTCCGGCCTTGCTCGCTTGCTTGTTCAGCATGCGCGCCTAGTTGAAGCCGACGCTGAGGCTTTGCAATCCACCGCCACGTCTACAAAAACCCCTTTTATTGAACAATTGATTCGCAGCAAAAAAATGTCCGCACGTGACATTGCCGAATTCTGTTCGCAAGCATTCGGTTACCCCATACTGGACCTGGACCAAATTGATCCAAGTTATATCCCGCAAGGTGTTCTGGACGCCAAGGTTATGTCGGCCCAGCGGATTGTTCCGCTATTCAAGCGTGGCACGACCAAGCTGTTTATTGGCATATCTGACATTACCAACATCCAGGCCGTAGAAGATGTTCGTTTCCAGACCGGCTTACAGGTCGAACCCATCGTTGTCGAGGATCCCAAGCTTGCAGCGCTGATCGAAAAAATGATCGAAGCCACAGGCGCCAACATCAAGAACATGGTAATGGATGTTGCCGACCTGGAAATGACTGGCGGCGACGAGGAAATCCAGCAAGACAATGCAGCTAACCTCGAAGTCGATGATGCCCCGGTAGTCAAATACATTCAAAAAATGCTGCTCGACGCCATCAACAGTGGCTGCTCCGATATTCACTTCGAGCCCTATGAAAAATTTTATCGCATTCGCTATCGGCTGGATGGCGTGTTACGGGAAATTGCTCAACCCCCGCTTGCCTTCAAGGAAAAGATCGCCTCTCGAATCAAGGTCATTTCCAAATTGGATATTTCCGAAAAGCGCATCCCGCAAGACGGGCGCATGAAGCTGGTGCTATCCAAAAATCGCGCCATTGACTTTCGCGTTTCCACCTTACCAACGCTGCATGGCGAAAAAATTTGTATGCGTATTCTGGATCCAGCCCAAGCCACGCTCGGCATCGACGCGCTCGGCTACGATCCAGACCAGAAAGAAGCCTTGATGGATGCCATCAGCAGGCCCTATGGCATGGTGCTGGTCACGGGACCAACCGGCTCCGGGAAAACGGTCTCCCTGTACACATGTCTTAACGTGCTCAATAAACCGGATATCAACATCTCGACTGCAGAGGATCCGGCAGAAATTAACCTAGCCGGTATCAACCAAGTCAATGTCAACGAAAAAGCGGGTCTCACCTTCCCCGTAGCCCTGAAAGCTTTTTTGCGCCAGGATCCTGACGTGATCATGGTGGGTGAAATCCGCGATTACGAGACGGCAGACATCGCCATCAAGGCAGCACAGACAGGCCACATGGTATTCTCGACGCTGCACACCAACGACGCCCCTGCCACGCTGACCCGGATGCTCAATATGGGCGTTCCCGCCTTCAATATCGCATCATCAGTGATCCTGATCACTGCACAGCGACTTGCCCGGCGTCTGTGTCCCAATTGCAAAAGCCCCATTGATATCCCAGAACACGCATTGAGAGAAGCCGGTTTCAGCGAAGCCGATCTGGATGGGAGCTGGATTCCTTACCGACCGGTAGGATGTGAGGCCTGCCGGGATACGGGCTACAAAGGCCGGGTTGGCATCTACCAAGTCATGCCCATGACCGAGGAAATGAATCGCCTTGTCATGAAAGGCGGCAACGCCATTGACATCGCCGATCAGGCTCGACGCGAAGGCGTACGCGATCTGCGCCAATCAGGACTAATCAAAGTCAAACAAGGTCTGACCTCTCTGGAAGAAGTCATGGCTGTAACCAATGAATAAGGTGTACCCCCAGGAGACACATTGATGGCGGCCCAAAAACAAGCGCAAAACATCAAGATCAAAGAGTACACCTTTCAATGGGAAGGAAAGGATAAGACCGGGAAGATTATCAAAGGAGAAATGCGCGCGGGCGGTGAAAACGTGGTAAGAAACACGCTGCGCCGGCAGGGCATCAATGTGCTTCGCGTCAAGAAGCAACGCATGCGCACAGGGCGCAGCATCTCCGAACAAGACATCACCATGTTCACGCGCCAACTGGCTACCATGATGAAGTCCGGCGTACCACTCCTCACCTCGTTCGATATTGTAGCCAAGGGTCACAGCAACCCGTCGGTCACCAAGCTACTGATGGACATAAAAGCAGATATTGAAACCGGTTCTTCGCTCACCCAGGCATTCCGCAAACACCCAAGACAATTCGACAACCTGTATTGCAATCTGGTCCAGGCTGGCGAACAGGCGGGTATTCTCGACACGCTGCTGGCTCGGCTCGCTACGTACAAAGAAAAAATCCTAACCGTTAAAAAGAAGATCAAATCGGCGATGTTTTACCCGACAGCGATTATTGTCACTGCCTTTATCATTACGGCAGTCATCATGATTTTTGTCATTCCGGCATTCAAGGAACTTTTTTCCAGCTTTGGCGCAGATCTACCAGCCCCCACGTTATTAGTCATGGCCATATCTGATTTTTTTGTTTCTTATTGGTACCTGATATTCGGCGGGATATTTGGTGGAATTTATGCACTCCTCACCGCATGGCGCCGCTCTGAAGCCGTGCAGATATTTATGGACAGGCTACTTCTCAAGCTGCCGGTTATTGGCGAAATTATTCGCAAAGCCACACTGGCCCGCTGGACACGCACATTGGCTACGATGTTTGCCGCTGGCGTACCACTGGTGGATTCCCTGGACTCCGTCGGGGGTGCTTCTGGCAATTACGTATATAAAGTTGCCACCAAGCATATTCAGTCTGACGTTTCGACAGGGACCAGCTTGACCATCGCCATGCAAAACAGTGCCGTCTTTCCTAACATGGTTTTGCAAATGGTCTCGATTGGTGAGGAATCCGGGTCTCTTGACTCCATGCTTGGGAAAGTCGCCGACTACTACGAAGAAGAGGTAGATAATGCGGTGGAGGCCATGTCCAGCCTCATGGAACCCATCATTATGGTCATTCTTGGGGTATTGATTGGCGGCTTGGTTATTGCCATGTACATGCCCATCTTCAAAATGGGTGCTGCCGTTGGCTGATCGCATGATTTATTTCGAGCCTTCATTATTTATTGCCATCATGACCTTGCTTGGTCTGCTGATCGGCAGCTTTCTCAACGTGGTAATCCATCGCATTCCCATCATGCTCGAAAGCAACTTTCGGCATGAGTGTGCCTGTCTGGATATTCCCGACGACCAAGAGCCGTTACCCATACAGCCCTTCAATCTTGTCACGCCACGATCATCATGCCCCCGTTGTGGCCACATAATTAGTGCATGGGAAAATATCCCCCTTATCAGCTGGCTTATCCTTCGAGGACGTTGCCACGCATGCAAAGCCCCTATCAGCGCTCGCTATCCGCTAGTTGAATTACTCAGCGCGGTGGTTTCTGCCTGGATTGCCTGGCGCTATGGCGCCACCATTCAAACTGTCGGCGCCTTATTGTTCTCATGGTTTCTGATTGCTCTGATTTTTATTGATGCCGACACCAGCCTGCTGCCAGACGATTTGACCTTGCCGCTAGTTTGGTTCGGCTTGCTGTTCAATCTAAACAACGGCTTTGCCCCCCTGCCCGATGCGGTAATCGGCGCCGTCGTTGGCTACTTATCTCTGTGGAGTATTTACTGGATATTCAAGCTAGTCACTGGAAAAGAAGGCATGGGGTATGGTGACTTCAAACTCCTGGCCGCTTTGGGTGCTTGGCTGGGATGGAAGATGATCCCTGTGATTATTTTACTATCGTCCGTTGCCGGCGCTGTCTTGGGCATCATCATGATCATACTGGCGCGACACGGCATGGGAAAACCCATGCCCTTTGGCCCCTACCTAGGTATTGCTGGCTTCTTGGCAATGCACTGGGGTGCGCCTTTACTCGTCTGGTATGGCTTTGCCTAAACACTGGATTATCGGCCTGACTGGTGGCATAGGCTCAGGAAAAAGCTGCGCAGCTCGGCGATTTCAGTCGCTGGGTGTGCGTGTCATTGACACGGATGATATCAGCCACACCCTCGCTCAGCCTCCTTCACCGGCTTTGGAGCGAATTGCCAGCCGCTTGGGGCCGGAATTTCTGACTGCAGGCGGCGCTCTGGATCGAGTACGCATGCGTGAACATATCTTTGCTCATCCAGAAGCGCGCAAATCCCTCGAAGCCATCCTCCATCCACTCATACTGCAAGAAGTTCAACGACAAATCGCCGAGCCAACCGCTGCGCCATACACTATCCTGGTTGTTCCGCTACTTTTTGAGACCCCACTTTTCAGAGCATTGATTCAGCGTAACGTGGTTGTCGATTGCAGTGAAGAAGAACAAATTGCCAGGGTAACGATTCGCAATAATTTATCAAAAGCGGAAATAGTCGCCATCATGTCGAGCCAGTTACCCCGCAATGCCAGATTAAAACAGGCTGATGACATCATTTTTAATGACGGCACCCTCAGCCATCTTGAAGATCAAGTCACTACGCTGCATCAACGCTTTCTGCAGCTAGCCAATAGCGTACAATAACGGGTTTTCAAACGGGCAGCCTTGCTGCAAAATTGCATATCTCCACCGGATGGCGCCATAGTGATCCATTACGAGTTCCCCATCAATGAACGCATCCGGACGCTTTTGCGCCTGGAGGATCTCTACAACCGCACAGACCATTACATTGGCAGTGCAAATGCGCTCGACCACCATACGGCCTTGCTGGGCCTATTTGAAATAATGGAAGTTGCTGGTCGCGCCGATCTTAAGTCAGACCTATTGCAGGAACTGGAGCGGCAACGCCAATTGCTGATTGCGCTGCGTTTCAATCCAGATGTTTCAGAAAAAATACTGGAAGAAGTACTTTCGGAAATCGAAGGCACCCACACCCAGCTTCTGGAAATGACAGGAAAATTCGGGCAACATCTGCGCGACAATGAATGGCTAATGACCATCAAGCAGCGGGCCATTATTCCAGGCGGCGTATGCGAGTTTGATCTTCCTTCGTATCATTACTGGCGCCAACAAGATAATGCAAAACGTCAATCGGATCTGCGTAATTGGTTTGCACCATTACTTCCGATCCGGCACGGATTGGAAATCGTCCTTCGCTTGTTGCGTGACTCTTGCAAGACCAGCCATTTCACGGCCAAACATGGCACATTCCAGCAGATGTCCGGCGGGAAAACCATGCAAATGCTGAGAATCTCGCTGGCAACAGATTTAGTGGCCGTCCCCGAGCTCTCGGCGAATAGGTATGCCATCAACATTCGCTTTGTTGTCTCCTCGACCACAGGGGAACGGGCCAAAGTTGTTGAATGTGACGTTCCATTTACACTTGGGTATTGCAATCTGTGACTGCCATCGCACGAAAAATTCATTGCCCGCAGTGCGGCAAAGACACCCTTTATCACCCGGATAATATCTACCGTCCTTTTTGTTCAGAGCGCTGTCGTTTGATCGACCTAGGCCAGTGGGCAGAAGAGAAATATCGCCTCCCTGATGAGACAGCGCCTTTAGATCACGATTCTTTCATTTGACGGTCATTTGTTTGTCATCCTACCTATTTAATGTTGAGCCCATTCACTGGAGAAGCTCAACATGTTACAAACCAACAACACACATCCGCATCACAGCGGGCACCGTATCTCATTCAGCCTTGCCCGAAACGAAGACGAAGTTCGTGCTGCGCAAGCCTTGAGATTTCGTGTTTTTGCCGAAGAAATGGGGGCACACGTCAAAAGTCGTGAGCCAGGCCTTGACCAAGATTTATTCGATCCATTTTGCGACCACTTACTGGTACAGAATGATGAAACAGGCGAAGTCATCGGCACCTATCGGATTCTACGGCCAGAGCAAGCGCTTCGACTGGGCAGCTATTATTCCGACACAGAGTTCGACCTTACCCGCGTCAAATCCCTACGCAGTCAATTGGTTGAAGTAGGTCGTTCCTGCGTTCACCCCGACTATCGTACCGGCGCTGTCATCACCCTACTCTGGGCCGGATTGGCTCATTACATGCAAGAGCGTGGCTATCAATACCTAATGGGTTGCGCAAGCATGACCATGGCTGACGGAGGGCACTTGGCTGCCAGCCTGTATCAGCGACTTTCCCAAACTTATCTTTCACCTGCGGAATGGCGTGTCACGCCACGCTGCGCACTTCCGCTTGCCGCATTGAATCAACAGTTGCCCGTGGAAATTCCCCCTCTAATCAAAGGTTATCTGCGACTTGGCGCCATGATCTGCGGAGAACCCGCCTGGGATCCTGATTTTAATACCGCTGATTTTCTGATCCTTTTGCCCATGCAGAATCTCAACCAGCGTTATGCGCGCCATTTCCTAAAAACAGATGTACGAACCAATTAAGCCTCCCCCCTCGCATAGCCCTAGGGATTCGTCCACGAAAAAAAAACATGCGTTCATTGCAAGACCATGGACAAAAATAGCCAATGGGATACGCCGATGCGAGCGCATGTTCCGTATAGCCGTCCACGTATCAACCGGGCTTGGCATAGTTTGTGTGTTGTTCCCTCGATGCAAGCACACAAAACGTAATACGCATATCCACAGATGGTCACGTCAGCTGACACGAATGCTGGGGTTACAAATAAAGATTTGCGGCGTTCCACCACAAAGCGATATTCGGACATTGATTCTTGCCAACCACATTTCCTGGGTCGATATTTTTGCACTTAATGCAGTGAGTACTGCCAGGTTTGTGGCAAAGTCAGAAGTGGCTAGCTGGCCTCTGATTGGTCAACTGTGTAAAGGAACGGGCACACTTTTCATCGAACGAGGCAACAAGCGGGATACGGTGCGGCTTAATAAAGAAATTATCGCCGGTCTTGAAGCAGGACAAAGCATTGCGGTTTTCCCTGAAGGAACAACTTCAGATGGGTCATCGCTCCACCCATTTCGCTCAGCCTTATTACAACCAGCCATTGAATGCGGCGCTACGATTCAACCTATCTACTTGCGCTACCTTGATGCGAGCGGCAACCCTTCACGCGTCACTGCTTATTTTGATGACATCACGTTTGGCACATCGATGTGGCAAGTTTTGGGCGCAAAGGGCATCACAGTCGAGTTGCACTATTTACCCGCACTTAGCGCAGCTGACTCCGAGAATCGGCATAGCCTCAGCAAAAAAATTGAAGATCAGATCCGAGCAAAACACCTAGCACTCAATCCGACAATGCCTGATAACCGCACGACGCCTGAACTTGGAATACCTCGCCATCATCCAAGCACACTGCAGTAAGCTTTCCGCCCCACACGCAACCAGTATCAAGTGACCAAACGCTATCACTCATTAACAGGCCCAACGCAGACCAATGCCCACAGACAACCCGGCGAGTGGACACCCGTTTAGGATAGGCAAACCATGGGAGCAATGAGGCAGGTGCCTTATCCAGCTCTCCTTTGAATTTAAAATCCACCCCCCCATCACTATTCACCATGCGCATACGGGTAAATGCATTGACAGCCAGTCTTAGCCTATCAAGTTGAACCAAATCTTCCTTCCAAATTTGTGGTTGATTCCCATACATGTTCGACAAAAACCACTGGTAATTTTTACTCGCAAGCATTGACGACACTTCATTGGCCAAGCCTATTGCCTGCGCTTCATTCCAAACAGGAAGTATTCCAGCGTGAACAATCAAGGCATCTTCAAGTGCAATCAATAACGGCTGCTTACGAAGCCACTCAAGCAACATTGAAGCATCCTTGGCTTGCAATATGGCATCCAACGTGTCACCACGCTTAACCTTGCTCGCCCCTGTACTACAAGCCAACAAATGCAAATCATGATTTCCTAGAACAATCGATACATGCTGTTGTTGATCAAAGGCCCAACGAAGGACATCCAACGATGCTGGACCACGATTTACCAAATCCCCAACAAGATAAAGTCGATCGGAATGTGCGCTGTAGCCAATTTTTTCAAGTAAATCCAACAGTTCATTAAAACAGCCCTGGATATCACCGATCGCATAACGTGCCATAATGAGAATACCAATTTAAAATTTGAGTCAATTAAATTGCTAACTAAGCCATTACCCGACTTACCAAGTTGGATACGTCACTTATCGCAACAGGAAATCCCCATTCTTGCGTATTCATTAGAGCGCATGCATGAGTTGCAAGGTAAATTCGACGACATTGACATCCGCGATATTGCGCATCTTATTCGCCACGACCCGTTACTTTCGCTTCGTTTAGTGCGCTATCTAGAATCGCACCGCCACAATAGCCAGATCACTGACGTCACGACTCTTGATCGCATTCTACTCATGATCGGGCTGAGTGGTTTTTTTCGGGCATTTGGTCACTCACTTGTCCTGGAAAACCAGCTTGTTCATCATCCTGAGGCACTGGAAGGATGCAGACGCGTCTGTAGTCGTGCCTATTTCTCCGCACGTATCGCCGAAACTATTGCGACAAGGCGGCACGACCTAGATCCTGCAGAACTGACCACAGCAGTGTTGCTGCACAATAGCGCTGAAATCCTGCTATGGGTCGAGGCACCAACACTTGCTATTCAAATAGCCTCACTATTGAAGAACAATCCTGGAATGCGCAGCAGAGACGCTCAAAAACAGGTTCTCGGCGTTACGCTCCACGAATTACACTTAGGGCTGCTGCAAGCATGGCATCTCCCAAAACTTCTACAGCACCTGCTTGATGATAGATTCGCCAATGAACCCCGCGTACGCACTGCAGCGGTTGCTACGAATCTAGCCCGCCACCTTGGCAACAGCTGGTACGATCCAGGATTACACGACGACTACCAAAGCATGGCTAATTTAATAGGATCTACTGCTGAAACCGCTTATACGTTAACCCAGAACATAGCTTTATCTACTGCGAAAGAATGGCAATGGTTTGGTATTCCACCAGCAGCAGCCATGCTGGTCCAGACAGCACCAGAGCTAATTGAGTAAATTTATTAGTAATTCTGGTAATAAAAAAGCCAACCCGTAGGTTGGCTTTTTAACTGGAAACTTACCAATTACTCGGCATCTTCCACCATTTCTGCGTCTTCCGGACGATCAACAAGTTCGACATAAGCCATCGGCGCATTATCGCCTTGGCGGAAGCCGCACTTGAGGATACGCAGGTAGCCACCATTACGGGCAGCATAACGCGGGCCAAGAATATCAAATAGCTTTACCACGATCTCACGGTCGCGAGTACGGGAAAAAGCCAAACGACGATTGGCCAAAGACGGGCTCTTACCGAGAGTAATCAAAGGCTCTGCCACGCGGCGGAGTTCTTTGGCTTTCGGAAGAGTAGTCTTGATAAGTTCATGACGCAACAGAGCATTCGCCAGGTTGCGCAGCATCGCCAGACGATGACTCGTCGTGCGATTCAGTTTGCGATTGGCAAGACGGTGACGCATTTGTCAGTTCCTTTCTAAATCAGCCTGTCAGGGCTTTTCCAAGCCTGCCGGCGGCCAATTTTCAAGGCGCATGCCGAGGGAAAGCCCCTTGGAGGCAAGCACTTCCTTGATTTCATTGAGCGACTTGCGGCCAAGATTCGGTGCCTTTAGGAGCTCGGTCTCGGTGCGCTGGATCAAATCACCGATGTAGTAAATATTCTCAGCCTTCAAGCAATTCGCAGAGCGAACTGTGAGTTCGAGATCATCAACCGGACGCAACAAAATAGGATCAATTTGCGGCGCTTGGGGTTTTTCTTCCGGAGCAGGTGTACCTTCCAGATCGGCAAAAACCGATAATTGGTCGATCAACATACGCGCGGCTTCACGAACCGCCTGCTCTGGTTCAATCACCCCATTGGTTTCTACATCAATTACCAGGCAATCGAGGTCCGTACGTTGTTCTACACGGGCACTTTCCACCTGATAACTTACTCGGCGAATCGGACTAAACGAAGCATCCAGCATGATATTGCCGATGGTGCGGTTCTCATCCTTGGTAAGACGAGCAGGTGCAGGTTGATATCCACGACCTTTCTCAATCTTAATTTCCATATTGAGCTTGCCACCAGCGGACAAATGCGCAATTACATGGTCAGGATTAATAACATCCACATCATGCGGTAGCTGAATGTCGCTAGCCTTAACCGGGCCTTCACCTTCCTTGGAAAGATTCAGCACTACAGACTCACGACCGTGCAACTTGAGTACAACACCTTTCAGATTAAGCAGGATATCTACTACATCTTCCTGCACACCATCCAATGCAGAGTACTCATGCACAACACCATCAATCTTGACCTCAGTCGGCGCGAAACCAGCCATGGACGACAACAGGATCCTGCGCAAGGCATTGCCGAGCGTGTGGCCATAGCCGCGCTCGAAGGGTTCCATCACGACCTTGGCATGGGACGCATTTACCGCCTGCACATCGATAATGCGCGGCTTGAGCAATTCATTTGCGTTGATTTGCATATGTCAGTATCCCTTGTCCAACGGATCAGGTTAATTACTTGGAATAGTATTCCACCACTAGCGACTCATTAATATCGCTAGATAGATCGGAACGCTCAGGCATGTTTTTGAACACACCTTCCATTTTCTTGGAATCCACCTGAACCCAGCTTGGGAAACCGATGCCTTCTGCCAACGACAACGCTTCCAGAACACGAGCTTGTTTCTTCGCTTTTTCACGAACAGAAACAATATCGCCAGGCTTGACCTGATAGGAAGCAACGTTGACAACAACGCCGTTCACAACGATCGCCTTGTGGGAAACCATCTGGCGGGACTCTGCACGTGTGGAACCAAAACCCATGCGATACACGACATTGTCGAGACGCGATTCCAAAAGCTTGAGCAGATTTTCGCCAGTTGAGCCTTTACGGCTGGAGGCTGCTTCAAAATAACGACGGAACTGACGTTCCAAAACGCCATAAATGCGGCGAATCTTTTGCTTCTCACGCAGGTGCACACCAAAGTCTGAAAGACGAGGAGTTTTGGCACCGTGCTGGCCTGGGGCTTGTTCCAGCTTGCACTTGCTATCGAGCGAGCGACGAGCGCTCTTGAGAAAAAGATCCGCGCCTTCACGGCGGGAAAGTTTGCACTTGGGACCAATATAACGAGCCATTTATTACTCCAGGTCAGATACGACGCTTCTTCGGCGGACGGCAACCGTTGTGCGGAATAGGCGTAACATCCGAAATACTGGTGATCTTGAAGCCTAATGCGTTCAATGCACGCACAGCGGACTCACGACCCGGACCCGGACCCTTGATACGAACTTCGAGGTTCTTTACACCATACTCTTGGGCAACTTTACCAGCTGCTTCCGCGGCGACTTGCGCTGCGAAAGGTGTACTCTTCCGAGAGCCTTTAAAACCAGCACCACCCGAGGTAGCCCAAGACAGTGCATTCCCTTGGCGATCGGTGATGGTTATGATCGTGTTATTGAAAGAAGCATGCACATGCACAATCCCTTCAGACACGCTCTTTTTGACTTTCTTCCGTATACGTACTGTGTTTGCTTTAGCCATACTAGGAATCCTTCAAATTACTTCTTGCCGGCGATCGGCTTGCGCGGACCCTTACGGGTGCGTGCATTTGTACGAGTACGTTGTCCACGAACAGGCAAACCCTTACGATGACGGAAACCACGATAGCAACCAAGGTCCATAAGACGCTTGATATTCATCGTTACTTCCCGACGCAGGTCGCCTTCAACAGTGTACTTACCGATTTCGTCGCGCAGTTTGTCAAGCTCAGCATCGCTGAGATCTTTGACCTTCTTGGACGGCTCAACAGTAGTGGCAGCACAAATCGCATAAGCGCGAGTGCGGCCAATACCGAAAACAGCCTGAAGGCCGATCACAGTATGCTGATGATTAGGTATGTTAACCCCAGCAATACGGGCCATACTTTCTTACCCCAGGTTAAAAAAGTTGCAAATTCTAACACCTAGAACCGATTAGATGCAATCAGCCTTGGCGTTGCTTGTGCCGCGGGTCCGTGCAAATCACGCGAACTACGCGATTGCGGCGGATGATCTTGCAATTGCGGCAGATCTTCTTGACCGATGCTTGAACTCTCATCGTCTTTCCTTTTCGATCAAAAAATGAATCCCGGAACTATCACTTGGCCCGGAATACGATGCGAGCCTTGGTCAGATCATATGGAGTCAACTCCACAGTCACCTTGTCGCCAGGAAGAATACGGATATAGTGCATCCGCATCTTCCCAGAAATATGACCAAGAACCACATGTCCGTTTTCGAGCTTGACCCGGAACATTGCATTCGGCAACGTTTCCAGAACCTCACCCAACATTTGGATTACATCTTCTTTCGCCATAACACTTACGCCATGCCCTTGAAATTCGCCTTCTTCAGCAGGCCCTCGTATTGGTGCGAAAGTACATAAGACTGCATTTGCGCCATAAAGTCCATGGACACCACCACTAGAATCAGTAACGACGTACCACCAAAATAGAACGGTACGTTCCATTTCAGAATAAGAAACTCTGGAATCAAGCACACAACGGTAATATAAACAGCACCCACCAGAGTCAACTTAAGAATCAGTTTCTCTATATAGCGGGCAGTATGGTCCCCAGGACGATACCCAGGAATCATGGCACCGCTCTTCTTCAAATTATCAGCCGTTTCTCTCGGATTAAATGTCAATGCCGTATAGAAGTAGCAAAAGAAGATAATCGCCGTCGCATAAAGAAGCACATACAACGGTTGACCAGGATGCAACTTATCTCCGATAGACTTGAGCCACGAAAGTTTCTCGTTATTACCAGTCCATGAAAGCAGCGTCGCCGGAAACAAGATAATCGATGAAGCAAAAATAGGCGGAATTACTCCGGCCATATTGATCTTCAAAGGCAAGTGCGAACTTTGCGCTTGCATGATCTTGTTACCCACTTGCCGCTTGGCATATTGAATAGGTACTTTACGCTGACCTCGTTCAATGAACACCACTGCAGCAGTAAGCATAATTACGCCCACAAACAAGAACAGTACCAGCAAAATTGGCAAGGCGCCCTGATTAGCAAGCGTAAGCGTTTTACCAATTGCCGCAGGAACACCAGCAGCAATACCGCCACAAATCAGGATTGAAATCCCATTCCCAATACCACGCTCAGTAATTTGCTCCCCCAACCACATCAGGAACATCGTTCCTGTTACCAAGGTAATAATGGCCGTCAGAATAAATTGTGTTTTAGCAATAACAACCAAGTTCGGCTGGCCAAATACCATCATGGCAATACCAAAACTTTGTGCCGTTGCAAGAACAACCGTTGCGTAGCGTGTGTATTGCGTAATCTTGCGTCGACCAGACTCACCTTCTTTCTTCAACTGCTTGAGCGAAGGCAAAACCTCGGCCGCAAGCTGCAGAATAATAGAAGCTGAAATGTACGGCATGATCCCGATAGCAAACACGGTGAACCGTGAAAGAGCACCACCAGAAAACATATTGAACATATTCAGCAAACCAGTCTGCGGCGAATCAAATAGTTTCGCCAACTCAACAGGATTGATGCCAGGTACGGGGATATGTGCGCCGATTCGATAAACAATCAGCGCACCTATCAAGAACCATACCCTTTTTTTCAGATCTGCAAACTTATTTCCAGATGCCTGAGCGGGATTAGCCACGTTGCTGCCCCATCAAAACTCTCGGATTACTCGACAATACTGCCACCAGCCGCTTCGATCGCAGCGCGAGCGCCACTCGTAACAGCCAGACCCTTAAGGGTAACCGCACGTTCGATCTTACCCGACAGGACAACTTTGGCGACCAGTACATGTTGGGATATCACACCCGCCTGAAATAGCGTCAGCAGATCAATTTCATTGACCGGCAGTGCATTCAGGTCGGAGAGGCGAACCTCACCAGTCTTGCCACTTGACAGTGATTTAAATCCACGCTTAGGTAGACGACGAGCCAAAGGCATTTGACCGCCTTCAAAACCAACCTTATGGAAACCACCGGTACGTGACTTCTGGCCTTTATGACCACGACCAGCCGTCTTGCCCAAACCCGAGCCAATACCACGACCTACACGGCGCTTGGAGTGCTTTGCACCTTCAGCCGGTTGCAAGGTATTTAGTTCCATTTAGCCCTCCACTTTCAACAAGTAGCTAATCGTATTGATCATGCCACGGTTGGACGGGGTATCAATAACCTCAACAGTCTGACGGATTTTCTTCAGACCCAAGCCTTGCGCACAAGCCTTGTGATTAGCCAAACGACCAATCAGGCTCTTGACAAGCGTCACCTTAATTTTTTTGACGTCGCTCATTTATGCCCCCAGAATTTCTTCGACACGCTTACCGCGCTTGGCTGCAATATCCGCAGGGGTATTCAGCTTGGAAAGGCCATCGAGGGTTGCACGCACAATATTGTACGGATTGGTCGAGCCATGGCATTTCGCGGTGATGTTATGAATACCCATCACTTCGAAAACTGCACGCATCGGGCCACCAGCAATAATGCCGGTACCTTCACGTGCCGGCTGCATAAACACAGTAGTCGCGCCATGCTTGCCGTACACAGTATGCTGGATCGTGCCATTCTTCAAAGAAGCTTTAACCATTTTGCGGCGAGCTTCTTCCATTGCTTTTTGTACAGCTACCGGCACTTCTTTCGACTTGCCTTTACCCATACCGACCGCGCCATCGCCATCACCCACTACGGTGAGGGCTGCGAAGCCCAAAATCCGACCGCCCTTGACGACCTTGGTCACGCGATTAACGCTGACCATCTTCTCCCGAAGGCCGTCCTTGCGATCTTCCATATCGTTCTTAGCCATATTTCAACTCCAAACTCAATTAGAAGACGAGGCCGCCTTCGCGGGCAGCATCAGCCAACGCTTGCACGCGGCCATGGTATTTGAAACCAGAGCGATCAAAAGCAACAGCCTCAACACCAGCAGCTTTTGCTTTTTCAGCAATACGCTTACCAATAAGAGCCGCAGCTTCGACACTAGCACCATTCTTGACTTGGGCACGAACCTCAACTTCGAGAGTCGATGCAGAAGCCAGAACATTTCCACCCGTTTCATCAATGATTTGGGCGTAAATGTGGCTATTGCTCCGATGCACCGACAGGCGCACCATTTTGAGTTCCGCAATCTTGGCACGGGTTTTACGTGCACGGCGGATACGTCCTTGATTTTTGTCCATGATTCAGCCTCGATTACTTCTTCTTGGTTTCCTTGATGGTCACCACTTCGTCGGAATAACGTACGCCCTTGCCCTTATAGGGTTCTGGCGCGCGATAAGCACGAACTTCAGCGGCCACCTGGCCAAGCAGTTGTTTATCGGCACTCTTCAGCACGATCTCGGTTTGCGAAGGCGTTTCTGCCTTAACACCAGCCGGCATTTTGTGTGCCACAGGGTGAGAAAAACCAAGGGTAAGGTTAAGAACATCACCCTGAGCCTGGGCACGATAGCCCACGCCAATCAGAGTGAGCTTGCGTTCAAAGCCCTTGGAAACACCCGTTACCATATTATTGATCAATGCGCGCAGCGTACCGGACATGGCACGCGATTGCTTTGCACTGGATTTAGCAACAAACAGGACAGCATTGTTCTCGATTTTGACGTCCACATCAGTGGCGACAACCTGAGAAAGAACACCGTTCGGGCCCTTAACAGTGATTGTATTGGTATCGAATTTGACTTCAACACCAGCCGGAATGATTACCGGATTCTTAGCTACGCGAGACATCGTTTCACCTCATCAAGCCACGAAACACAAAAGCTCGCCACCCACACCATGGGCACGCGCCTTGCGATCGGTCATAACACCTTTGGAGGTGGACAGAATAGCCACACCTAGGCCATTCATCACTTGCGGGATGTCGGTTGCGCCCTTGTAGATACGCAAGCCCGGCTTGGACACGCGATCAATGCGCTCGATTACCGGGCGGCCAGCATAATACTTGAGCTCGATAGTAAGCACCGGCTTTACATCGCTGGTAACAGCGAAAGACTCGATATAGCCCTCATCTTGCAACACCTTAGCAATAGCCACCTTCAACTTCGAAGAAGGCATCGCAACAGCGGGCTTGTCCGCGCGCTGGGCGTTGCGAATGCGGGTCAGCATATCGGCGATAGGATCTTGCATTGCCATATTTCTATTCTCCTATTACCAGCTGGCCTTGACCACGCCGGGAATTTCACCCTTCATGGCAAGATCACGCAGCTTGCTACGGCCCAGACCGAATTTACGGTACACGCCACGCGGACGGCCAGTCAGCTGGCAGCGGTTACGCAAGCGAACAGGGCTTGCATCACGCGGCAGTTGCTGGAGTTTCTGACGAGCTTCGAAACGCTCTTCATCGGTTGCGCCCTGGTCATTGATTACAGCCATCAGCTTTTCACGCTTGGCAGCAAACTTAGCGACAACAGTACGACGCTTTTGATCCCGGTTAATCAGTGCAAGTTTAGCCATGATTCGCCTCAGCTCTTGAACGGGAACTTGAACGCAGCGAGGAGCGCACGCGCTTCATCGTCAGTTCTAGCCGTTGTGGTAATGGTGATGTTCATTCCTCGGATTGCATCGATCTTGTCATATTCGATTTCCGGAAAAATGATTTGCTCGCGCACACCCATATTGTAATTGCCACGACCATCAAAAGACTTGGCCGATACACCACGGAAATCTCGAACACGTGGCAAAGCAATAGTTACCAAGCGATCAAGAAACTCGAACATCCGTTCACGGCGCAAAGTTACCTTGCAACCAATTGGATAGTCATCACGAATCTTGAAGCCAGCAATCGACTTTTTAGCCTTGGTCACTACCGGCTTTTGACCAGCAATTTTCTGCATGTCGGAAACCGCGTGCTCCATCACCTTCTTGTCTGCAACCGCTTCGCCGACACCCATATTCAGGGTAATCTTTTCGATACGCGGTACTTCCATGATGGACTTGTAACCGAACTGTTTAATCAGTTCCGGAACCACTTGATCTTTATAAAAATCTTGAAGACGTGCCATGTATTACCCCTTAGCCGCCAACAACTTCGCCGGTAGACTTAAAGACGCGCACTTTCTTGCCGTCATCAAGCACCTTGAAGCCAACGCGATCAGCAGTGCCGCTCGCCTTGTTGAAAATAGCGACGTTTGAAACGTGAACCGGGAGGGTCTTTTCAACGATGCCGCCCTGGACGCCACGCATCGGATTTGGCTTCATGTGTTTTTTAACCACATTCACACCTTCCACCACGACACGATCTTCGGCCGGAATTACGCGCAAAACTGCACCGCGCTTACCTTTGTCCTTGCCTGTAATGACGATGACTTCATCGCCTTTGCGAATTTTATTCATGCGTAATCCCCTTACAACACTTCAGGCGCAAGCGAAACGATCTTCATGAAACGCTCATTACGCAATTCACGCGTAACCGGTCCAAAGATACGAGTGCCGATCGGCTCAAGTTTGTTGTTAAGAAGAACTGCAGCATTGCCATCAAATTTGATCAGCGCGCCATCAGCACGACGAACACCTTTGGCAGTACGTACCACCACAGCATTGTAAACATCACCTTTCTTGACACGTCCACGCGGAGCAGCATCTTTAATGCTGACCTTGATAACGTCGCCAACAGAGGCATAACGACGCTTGGAGCCACCCAACACCTTAATGCACTGAACTTCACGCGCACCGGTATTGTCAGCAACCTCAAGCCTGGATTGCATTTGAATCATTTAAAACCACCTCCAACTTTATCCGCCATTCTGCCCAGAAACCCGGAACATCAGCGGCCAGTTTTGGATCCCGCAAGGGAAAGAACAACCAAGCCAATAGATGCCGGCTCGGAAGGAAAACGGGCATTCTACACAGGGTAGAATGCCCGCGCAAGCCAGAACCAGAAATAATCAGGCGCGAGCTTTTTCAACCAGTTCTTTTACCGCCCATGATTTGGTACGGGAAACCGGACGGGTCTCTTCAATCACAACCAGATCGCCTTCTGCGTACTGGTTGTTTTCATCATGCGCATGATACTTTTTGGATTTACGCATCATTTTGCCGTAAAGAGGGTGTTTTACCAGCCGCTCTACAAGCACTGTGACGGTTTTATCCATCTTGTCGCTGACCACGCGACCAGTCAGCGTACGCTTCAGTTTCGCTTCAGTCATGTTATGCCGCCTTCTGAGCCAGAATGGTACGAACGCGCGCAATATCCTTGCGCACACGCTTGAGCTCACTAACCTTAGCCAGCTGGCCAGACGCATGTTGCATACGCAGACCAAACTGCGCGCGCAACAAGGCCGTCAGTTCGACATTGAGCTCGTCCGCGGTTTTTTGATGCAATTCAGCAACTTTCATCATTGCCCCACTTGGCGAGTGACAAAGGTCGTCTGCAATGGCAGTTTGGCAGAAGCAAGGCGGAACGATTCACGCGCCAATACTTCATCCACACCATCCAGTTCAAACAGAACCTTGCCAGGTTGAATTTCAGCCACATAGTATTCCGGATTACCCTTACCATTACCCATCCGAACTTCAGCTGGTTTTTTGGAAATAGGCTTATCCGGGAATACACGGATCCACACACGACCACCACGTTTGATATGACGGGTAATCGCACGGCGCGCAGATTCAATCTGGCGCGCGGTCAAACGACCACGACCCACGGCCTTCAGACCGAACTCACCGAAAGCCACCGACGCACCACGCGTGGCAACACCAGTGTTACGGCCCTTCTGCTGTTTACGGTACTTGAGTCTAGTTGGCTGCAGCATTGCGTGGCCCCTTTCTTACTTTCTTCTGGGTTTCCGGTGCTTCCACCACGGCGCTTCTTTCGCCCGGCTTCATATCGCCCTTATATACCCAAACCTTGATACCAATGATGCCATAGGTGGTCTTGGCTTCCGAAGTTGCGTAATCGACATCAGCACGCAGGGTGTGCAGTGGCACACGACCTTCTCGATACCATTCGGTACGTGCAATTTCGATACCATTCAGACGACCCGCAGACATGATCTTGATGCCTTGAGCACCCAGACGCATGGCATTTTGCATGGCACGCTTCATGGCACGACGGAACATCACGCGCTTTTCAAGTTGCGACGAAATACTGTCCGCAATGATTTGCGCATCGATTTCTGGCTTGCGAATTTCCTCAATGTTCACATGAACCGGAACATTCAGAATCTTTTGCAACTGACCCTTCAGCAGCTCGATATCCTCACCCTTCTTGCCGATCACCACACCCGGACGAGCCGTATGGATAGTAATTTTGGCATTCTTGGCAGGACGCTCGATCACAACACGACCCACGGAAGCATTAGCAAGCTTTTGCTTCAGGAATTCGCGTACCTTGATGTCTTCATTGAGCATCGTGGCAAATTTGCTGCTGTTGGCATACCAGCGCGAGGCCCAGTTCTTGGTGACGGCGAGACGAAAACCCGTCGGATGAATTTTCTGACCCATAATCGCTCCTTAATCCCCAACAGTCAGGGTGATGTGGCAGGTTTGCTTCTCGATTTTTGCGCCACGGCCTTTGGCACGCGCCATGAAACGCTTCAGAGACGGCCCCTTGTCCACATAAATCACTTTCACCGAGAGGGCGTCGATATCGGCACCTTCATTGTGTTCGGCATTAGCAATGGCTGACTCCAGCACTTTCTTGATCAAAACAGCACCTTTTTTAGGGCTGAAGGTCAAGATATTCAGTGCTTGCTCCACTGACTTGCCACGGACGAGGTCAGCGACAAGTCGCGCTTTTTGAGCGGAGAGACGAGCGTTGCTCAGTACGGCAGATACTTGCATGTCTTCACCTTATCGCTTGGCTTTTTTGTCCGCGGCATGGCCTTTGAAAGTACGAGTAAGAGCAAACTCACCCAACTTATGGCCAACCATGTTTTCATTAACGTACACAGGCACGTGTTGCTTACCGTTGTGTACAGCGATCGTCAAACCGACAAAATCCGGCAGAACAGTAGAGCGGCGTGACCAGGTTTTGATCGGACGGCGATCACTGGAACCACGCACAGCTTCTACCTTCTTCAGGAGGTGCAGGTCTACGAACGGGCCTTTCTTAATAGAACGAGACATTATGCATTACCCCTTATTCGCTGGACGACGACGCACGATCATGTTGCTAGTGCGCTTGTTGCGGCGAGTACGATAGCCCTTAGTCGGTTGACCCCACGGCGTAACAGGTACGCGACCTTCGCCAGTCTTACCTTCACCACCGCCATGCGGGTGATCAACCGGGTTCATCACCACGCCACGCACCGTCGGACGAATACCCAACCAGCGCTTGGCACCAGCCTTGCCGTAGGAGCGCAGGTTATGCTCTTCATTGCCCACTTCACCAATAGTGGCACGGCAATCAACGTGAACCTTGCGGATTTCACCGGAACGAAGACGCAATTGAGCGTATACACCCTCGCGAGCCAGCAACTGCGCCGAAGTACCAGCAGAACGTGCAATTTGCGCGCCCTTGCTTGGTTGCATTTCAACACAATGAATAGTCGTACCAACCGGGATGTTACGAATCGGCAATGTGTTGCCAACTTTAATTGGCGCTTCAGAACCGGACACCACTGACATGCCCGTCTTCAGACCCTTAGGTGCAATGATATAGCTGCGCTCACCATCGGCGTAACACAGCAATGCAATGTTTGCAGTACGGTTCGGATCGTATTCCAGACGCTCAACCTTGGCGACAATACCATCCTTATTACGACGGAAGTCGACAAGACGATAATGCTGCTTATGACCACCACCCATATGACGGGTTGTGATATGGCCATTATTATTACGACCGCCGGTGTTGGATTGACTTTCCACGAGCGCTGCAAAGGGAGCCCCTTTATGCAGATCAGGATTCACAACCTTGACTACTGCGCGACGACCGGGCGATGTAGGCTTAACTTTTACCAATGCCATGATTCAGTCTCCTTATTCCGCAGCCGCGAGATCAATTTCTTGACCAGACACAA
Source organism: Formivibrio sp. (assembly GCA_031291275.1). Lineage (GTDB taxonomy): Bacteria > Pseudomonadota > Gammaproteobacteria > Burkholderiales > Chitinibacteraceae > Formivibrio. The sequence goes on along the minus strand of JARLJJ010000443.1, from coordinate 2,225 downwards.
GGCTGACATAAGCTTTCTTCCAACCCTTGCGTTGACCATTGAAACGACCAAAGCGTTTAGCCTTGCCCTTGACATTCAGAACCTGAACACCTTCGACATTGACTTTGAAGAGAAGCTCAACCGCAGCCTTGATTTCAGCTTTGGTGGCATCCTTCACCACACGAAAGACAACCTGCTCGTATTTTTCACCAGCAAAAGTAGCCTTCTCAGAAACTACCGGCGCCAGGATGACCTGGAGCAGACGGTTTTCAGCAAATTGCGTCATGCGTAGATCTCCTCAAAAGCCTGCAGTGCTTCACGTGTCAGCACCACTTTCTTGAAGCGCACTAGGCTTACCGGATCAGCTGCGGACGGCTCTACAACGAGCACATTCGGCAGATTGCGTGAAGCGAGATAGAGGTTTTCGTCGAGATCATGCGTGACAATCAGCACGTTATCCAACTTCAAACCAACCAACTTCTCAACAAATGCCTTGGTCTTCGGAGACTCAAGCGCAAACGAATCCAGCACCACCAGACGATCTTCGCGTACAAGTTGCGACAAAATGGTCGCAATCCCAGCGCGAAACATCTTGCGATTAACCTTTTGCGTAAAGTTTTCATCCGGGGAAGACGGGAAGGTTTTACCACCACCACGCCACAACGGGGATGAAGTCATACCAGCACGAGCACGACCGGTGCCCTTCTGATTGAATGGCTTCTTGGTAGAGTGATTAACCTCAGCACGCCCTTTTTGGGCACGATTACCACTGCGCGCATTCGCGAGGTATGCGGTCACGACTTGGTGAACCAGCGCCTCACTGAAATCACGCGCAAACAGGGCATCGGAGGCAGCGATAGCGGATTGAGCTTCGCCACTAGCATTGATGACTTTAAGTTCCATTACGCACCTGCCTTCACTGCGGGACGCACGATAACATCATTGCCCGGCGAGCCAGGTACAGCACCCTTAACCAGTAGCAATTGACGTTCGGCATCAACACGAACGATTTCCAGGTTTTGCACCGTACGTTTGACGTTACCAAGATGGCCCGCCATACGCTTACCCGGCAAAACACGACCCGGATCCTGAGCCTGACCGATTGAGCCAGCCGAGTTATGGGAACGCGAGTTACCGTGGGATGCACGATTTGAAGAGAAGTGATAGCGCTTGATTGCGCCAGCAAAACCCTTACCTATCGTCGTACCTGATACATCAACAAGTTGACCAACAGTAAAGATTTCAACTGAAAGCGCATCACCGGCCTTTAATTCAGCCAGCTTTTCAGCATCAATACGAAACTCAACCAAGGCCAGACCGGCTTCAACACCCGCCTTAGCAAAATGGCCAGCTTCTGGCTTCGATACACGATTGGCTTTCTTTTCACCGAATGTAACCTGAATGGCTGAATAGCCATCGGTTTCCGGCGTTTTGATTTGCGTGACGCGATTAGCAGACATATCCAGCACTGTTACTGGAATGGACGCACCATCCTCAGCAAAAACGCGGGTCATGCCGACTTTGCGACCGACAAGTCCTAAGCTCATAGTTATTCCCTTTATCAAGGGCCAGCTACGATTGGCTGGCTATGATCACATAAAAAAATACACGGGCTTACCGTCCTAAAACGATAAGCCCGCGATGATACTACAGCTATTCTTTCTGCTGCAAGCACTTAAGTAAAATCAGCTATAAAACCAGCTAATTACCAGACAGCCGACAACAAACAATGTCGCCGGCATGCCGCACAGCAATTACTGCAGCTTGATTTCGACGTCAACGCCAGCTGGCAAATCGAGCTTCATCAACGCATCAACAGTCTTGTCAGTCGGATCGACAATATCCATCAAGCGCAAATGCGTACGAATTTCGAACTGGTCACGCGCAGTCTTGTTGACGTGCGGCGAGCTCAACACATCGAAACGCTCGATCTTGGTAGGCAAAGGAACCGGGCCTTTGACCACGGCGCCAGTGCGCTTGGCAGTCTCGACAATCTCCTGAGCCGAACGATCGATCAACGCGTAGTCATATGCCTTCAGACGGATGCGAATCTTTTGGTTTTGCATTTTCTTCTCGCTCATTCCAGAACCTTAGCAACCACGCCGGCACCAACGGTACGGCCACCTTCGCGAATAGCGAAGCGCAGACCCTGTTCCATGGCGATCGGGCAGATCAGGCTAACGGTGATCGATACATTGTCACCCGGCATGACCATTTCAACACCTTCCGGCAACTCAACCGCACCG
>JARLJJ010000442.1 GCA_031291275.1 Formivibrio sp. | reverse complement strand
TACGATGTAGAGCCCGCCGACCTGAAACGCGCCACCGACCGGATGGATACTTGAAATCCACGTAATCTTGAGTTGAGCATTGAAAGCAGTTGTAGTCCCGGGATCTGCTATTTAGTAGCAGTTGTCATCTTGAGCGAGCGCAGCGAGTCGAAAGATCTGCGGTTGCTTTTCGGTCTTCGCCGGCCCCCCGGCTTTCGATTCTGAGACCGGAGAATCCACCTAACCCACGCAATACGCCCGCAAAATCACCGCAGTCCTACGCTCCCCGGCAAACTTCCCTTCAAACCCACCCACGGCTCCACATGCACCAGCACATCAGCCACCCACTCAATCTGTTTACGAATGGCAAACCGCACATCGGTGGCTATCTCGTGTGACTCCAAAACGCTCATCTCCGGATCGACTTCAATGTGCAGATCAACGTGATATTGCATTCCGGTCTTGCGCGCATAACACTTTTCCACCGCCCGTATCCGCGGATTGGATATAGCCACTCTGCGAATCTCTTCAAGCATCGCTGAAGGTGGCATCGTATCCGCCAGACTATCGGATGAATCCTTGGCGACGCGCAATCCCGTGACCACAACGATCACGCCGATGGCAAATCCGCCATAGTGATCCGCTCCCTGAAATCGCGTAGGATCGTGGACCGTGAGCGTCAGGGCAATCATCGCTGTCATTGCCGACAGAATGTCAACCGTGTCATTCCACGCATCTGCAAGCAGGGCAGAGCTTCCAATCCGCCGCCCAAATCTAAACTTCGTCGTAGCCAGCACAATCTTCAGAATCATCGACGCCAGCAGGGGCCATATCCCATAGAGAGCGGGTACGGCATGTGGCTTGCCAATGCCTTCGAGAGAACGCATGGAGATCGCGATCCCTGCGAAGACAAGAACCAGCCCAACAATCAGCCCGGTAATCGTCTCGTAGCGGCCGTGGCCATAGGGGTGATCCTTGTCAGCAGGTTTTGCGGCAACTATAAAGCCAATTAGCACAAACCCCGAAGCAAGAACATCGCCCGCTGATTCAACTCCATCCGCAACCACCGATGTTGAACCCGCAAGCAGGCCCACAACAATTTTCACAATTGAAAGCCCGGCACAGACCGCTATGCTGACCAGCGCGATTCGCTTCCCGATAGTTGTCCTTGCCGTCATGCGTTTTTACCAACCCCAATAGACTACCGCTCAATGGACGGGTTCGTACGTGTAAGGACATACACTCGCTACGGTCCAATCCAGGATCTTCCTCTATCTAAAAACCGTTGTCATCTTGAGCGCCGTCGAAAGCTCTGCGGCCGTCATTCGGCCGCTGCACTGAAGCACCAGACTGTTCTGCCCGGTTGGGCGGTGATTCGACCAAAGCCTCACAAAATTCATTGCCGCACCGAATACTCCATAACGGAAGCGTTTAGCCAGTCTATTGCCCCACTGTTATCACATCGATCAGTGTCGGTGATCACTTACGCGATGGTGTTTCGGTGTTCCGATGAGGCGCGGATTTGTCTGCCTCT
>JARLJJ010000441.1 GCA_031291275.1 Formivibrio sp. | reverse complement strand
TTCTACCTTTTTGGAGAGAAGCCATGCTTCGCTTTTGCTGCACCTCGCGACTTCTGAGTTTTATTTCCTTACTGCTTCCCATTACGATTTCTCATTGGTCTGCGGCTCAGGACAAGCCGTACTTCGTCACCTACTCACAGGATTTGGAAGAACCGGGCAACCTTGAAATTGAAACTAAATCCGCCTTCGGAAAACCGAATGAGGGGAACCACTATGGTGCTCTCGCCGGTGAATTTGAGTACGGCGCAACGGCGTGGTGGACGACTGAACTCTACTTGGATGGTCAAAGCACTGCCAACGAATCCACGATTCCGACCGGAGAGCGATGGGAAAACAGATTTCGTATGCTCATGAGAGAACACGCCGTCAATCCTGTTCTTTATGTTGAATTCGAGAATATTACCTCCGCTGACAAAAATATGTTGGAAGTTGTCGGGCACGACGGTCAAGCCGATTTAGCCGGCCCGAATGCAGACACGCGCCAAGATAGATTGCATGAAGGAGAACTGAAGCTGATCCTCTCATCAAACGTGCGCGATTGGAATATCTCTGAGAACTTCATTGCTGAAAAGAACCTTGGGCATGATCCGTGGGAGTTCGGATATGCGGTTGCTGCGTCCCGGCCATTGAGTACGGCATATCGGGAATGCGTCTTCTGTTTGCAGAAGGTGACAGCGGGGGTAGAGGCGTATGGTGGTTTGGGCAATACCTGGGAGCTAACGATGCGTGACACTTCTCACTACGTTGCTCCAGTGTTTGGCTGGTACTTTCCTAAACAAACGCGGTTGACGTTTTCCCCGGCCTTTGGAATGACCGGCAGTAGCCTTGATCGCGTTTTCCGAGTCGGATTTGCGGTCGAGATTCCTCAGTTTGCCCACCTCATTTTCGGAGGCGGTCGATGAGACTCAGACCTTTCGTTTTAGCGATGACGACAGCCCTGACAGTCACATCGATAGCGAGTGCACTAGCATCGTCGCGATGGGATCGAGTTCCCGCCAAGGACCATGCACGAACAAACCCGATTGCTCGTGATTCTGACGCTGTGAAAGTGGGCGCTGAATTGTACAGGGACCATTGCGTTCAGTGCCACGGTTCCGATGCCATGGGTGATCGTAAGAAAAGGCCGCCGCTGAAGTCTGAGAATGTTCGGGCTGCAACGGATGGTGACCTTGAGTGGTTCTTGCG
>JARLJJ010000440.1 GCA_031291275.1 Formivibrio sp. | reverse complement strand
GCACCAACGGTACGGCCACCTTCGCGAATAGCGAAGCGCAGACCCTGTTCCATGGCGATCGGGCAGATCAGGCTAACGGTGATCGATACATTGTCACCCGGCATGACCATTTCAACACCTTCCGGCAACTCAACCGCACCGGTCACGTCGGTGGTACGGAAGTAGAACTGTGGACGATAGTTGGTGAAGAACGGAGTATGACGACCGCCCTCATCTTTGCTCAACACGTACACTTCAGCAGTGAACTTGGTGTGCGGGGTAATGGAACCCGGCTTGGCCAGAACCTGGCCACGCTGCACATCTTCACGCTTGGTGCCACGCAACAGCGCGCCGATGTTGTCGCCAGCTTGACCCTGGTCAAGCAGCTTGCGGAACATTTCCACACCAGTACAAGTCGTCTTCACCGTCGGGGTAATGCCGACGATTTCGATTTCTTCACCAACCTTCACAATGCCGCGCTCTACACGACCGGTCACCACAGTACCACGGCCAGAGATCGAGAACACATCTTCCACCGGCATCAGGAAGGCACCATCGACCGCACGTTCCGGCAACGGAATGTAGGTATCAAGCGCTTCTGCCAGACGCAGGATTGCCGGTTCGCCGATTTCCGATTGATCACCTTCAAGGGCTTTCAGTGCAGAACCGGTAATGATTGGCACATCGTCGCCCGGGAAGTCGTACTTGTTCCACAAGTCACGAATTTCCATTTCAACGAGTTCAAGCAGTTCGGCATCGTCAACCATGTCGGCTTTGTTCATGAACACGATGATGTACGGCACACCACCCTGGCGAGCCAACAAGATGTGTTCACGCGTTTGCGGCATGGGACCGTCAGCAGCAGACACCACCAGAACGGCGCCATCCATTTGCGCAGCACCCGTGATCATGTTCTTCACATAGTCAGCGTGGCCCGGGCAGTCAACGTGGGCGTAGTGACGGTTCGCAGTTTCGTATTCAACGTGCGCAGTATTAATAGTAATACCGCGAGCCTTTTCTTCCGGCGAGCTGTCGATTTGATCGTAACCCTTGGCTTCACCACCAAACTTCTTCGACAGAATCGTGGTGATCGCTGCGGTCAACGTGGTCTTGCCGTGGTCAACGTGGCCAATTGTGCCTACGTTTACGTGCGGCTTCGTCCGCGTAAATTTTTCTTTTGCCATTGCTATTTCCTTTCAATATTTAATTTATTTGTTAGCCATGATCGCTTCAGCAACATGCTTGGGCGCTTCAGAGTAATGCTTAAATTCCATGGAATAGGTCGCACGACCTTGCGACATGGAGCGCAGCGTAGTGGAGTAGCCGAACATTTCTGACAACGGCACTTCAGCCTTGATCATCTTGCCGCCAGCCGGGTTGTCATCCATACCCTGCAGAATACCGCGACGCGACGAGATATCACCCATGATGTCGCCCATGTAATCTTCCGGCGTTTCAATTTCAACAGCCATCATTGGCTCAAGAATAACCGGCGAAGCACGACGCATGGCTTCCTTGAAAGCAAGCGAACCTGCCAATTCAAAAGCAATTTGCGACGAATCAACATCGTGATACGAACCGAAGGTCAAATGCACCTTCACATCAACAACCGGGAATCCTGCCAACACACCGGCCTTCAGCGTGTTTTGAATACCCTTATCCACTGACGGAATGAATTCGCGCGGGATCGTACCACCCTTGATTTCGTCAAGGAAGATGTAACCATTACCCTCACCAGACGGCTCCAGCGTAATCACACAATGTCCATACTGACCCTTACCGCCAGACTGCTTGGCATGTTTGCCTTCAATATCAGCAGCAACCTTGGTGATAGTTTCGCGGTAGGCTACTTGCGGCGCACCCACATTGGCCTCAACACCGAATTCGCGGCGCATCCGATCCACGATAATTTCGAGGTGCAATTCGCCCATACCAGAAATAATGGTCTGACCGGTTTCTTCATCGGTACGCACGCGGAACGATGGATCTTCACGAGCAAGACGACCCAGTGCCAGACCCATTTTTTCTTGGTCAGCCTTGGTTTTTGGTTCAACCGCAACGTGAATCACCGGATCCGGGAATTCCATGCGTTCAAGAATGATGACCTTGTCGAGATCACACAGGGTTTCACCCGTGGTCACATCCTTCAAACCAATAGCCGCAGCAATATCGCCAGCACGAACTTCGTCAATTTCCTTGCGGTCATTGGCGTGCATCTGAACAATACGGCCAATACGTTCTTTTCTATCCTTGACCGAGTTCAGTACTGCATCCCCGGACTTAACCACCCCCGAATACACCCGGAAGAACGTCAGCTGACCGACATACGGGTCATTCATCAACTTGAACGCGAGTGAGGAGAACGGAGCTTCATCGGTAGGCTCACGGTACTCATCTTCGCCTTTCTCGTTCGTGCCATGAACTGGCGGAACTTCAGCTGGTGACGGCAAGAATTCAATCACAGCATCGAGCATGCGCTGCACACCCTTGTTCTTGAATGCAGAACCGCACAGCATCGGTTGAATTTCGCAAGCCAAAGTACGTTGACGAATCGCACCCACAATTTCCTCTTCCGTCAATTCGCCGGTTTCGAGGTATTTGTTCATCAACTCTTCAGTAGCTTCGGCTGCAGTTTCAACCAGTTTTTCACGCCATTCCAGCGCAAGATCAACAAGCTCAGCAGGCACTTCGCCGTAGACAAACTTCATCCCCTGGGAAGCTTCATCCCAAATGATGGACTTCATCTTGATCAGGTCAACCACGCCGGTAAAGCCTTCTTCAGCACCGATCGGAATCACGACAGGAACCGGATTAGCTTTCAAGCGGGTACGCATTTGATCAACCACGCGGAAGAAGTTGGCACCTTGACGGTCCATCTTGTTCACGAAAGCCAGACGCGGAACTTTGTACTTATTGGCTTGACGCCACACAGTTTCCGACTGTGGCTGAACACCGCCCACAGCACAATAAACCATGCAAGCACCATCCAGCACGCGCATAGAGCGCTCAACTTCAATCGTGAAGTCTACGTGACCCGGGGTATCAATAATATTGATGTGATGCTCAGCAAACTGCAGCGCCATACCTTTCCAGAAGGTGGTTGTCGCTGCGGAGGTGATAGTAATACCACGCTCCTGCTCCTGCTCCATCCAGTCCATGGTGGCTGCGCCATCATGAACTTCACCGATCTTATGGTTCACACCGGTGTAAAACAGAACACGCTCGGTCGTAGTAGTCTTACCTGCGTCAATGTGAGCGGAGATACCGATATTGCGGTAGCGCTCGATAGGGGTCTTACGTGCCACGGTGAATTCCTTATCCGTATGTCTTGATTAGAAGCGATAGTGCGCGAAGGCCTTGTTCGCTTCAGCCATGCGGTGAACTTCGTCGCGCTTCTTCATTGCGCCGCCACGGCCTTCAGCCGCATCAAGAAGTTCGCCCGCCAGACGCAGGTCCATGGATTTCTCGCCGCGCTTACGGGCAGCTTCACGCACCCAACGCATCGCCAATGCCAGACGACGGCTAGGACGGACTTCCACAGGAACTTGATAGTTAGCACCACCGACACGGCGGCTCTTCACTTCAACCATTGGCTTGACATTGCCAATAGCTGCAGCGAATACCTCGATCGGATCCTTGCCAGTCTTTTTGGTGATCTGCTCAAGGGCACCGTACACGATACGTTCTGCCACGGCCTTCTTGCCGTCAAGCATCACAACGTTCATGAACTTTGCGAGTTCGGTAGACGCGAACTTCGGATCCGGCAAAACTTCGCGCTTGGGTACTTCTCTACGTCTTGGCATAACTTTACTTCCTTAATGTGACATTCAGTCGGGGTTATCCCCTAGGCCAACCAACAGGTGGACCACTTACTCGACGGTTTGGGTCTTGCACCCGGTGCCATCGCCCACACGCTACGACAACGTCTAATTACTTAGGACGCTTCGCACCGTACTTCGAACGTGATTGCTTACGGTTCTTGACGCCAGCCAAGTCAAGCGAGCCACGTACACAGTGGTAACGTACACCCGGCAAATCCTTGACACGACCGCCACGAATCAGAACCACACTGTGCTCTTGCAGGTTATGGCCTTCACCACCAATGTACGAAATGACTTCGAACCCGTTGGTGAGACGCACCTTGCAGACTTTACGCAGCGCGGAATTTGGTTTTTTTGGAGTAGTGGTATACACACGGGTACACACACCACGCTTTTGCGGGCAGGCCTCGAGCGCGGGAACCTTGCTCTTGAACACTTCCTGCGTACGTCCTTTACGGACGAGCTGGTTAATCGTTGGCATTGTTTTTTCCTGACTATGGTTTGATAAAACACACCGCCTCTTTCAAAAACGGTGTTTTGCCCCACCTTGCAATGCAAAATGGAAGCAGGCGGCAACCAGACACTGGTCGCCGCCGAGAAAAAAGACGCAAATTATAGTGACATTGCTTGGCAAACGTCAATGCAGAGTGTGTACACCCCCCTGCTATTACGTTTATTCCGCCGCAGCATTTCCATTTTCACCAATCGTTTCTGCGACAACTTCACTGAAACTGGTCAAATTTTCAACTGTTGCTTGACGCAGCCGCTTGCGATTCTTGTGATAGGCAAGACCGGTACCCGCCGGAATCAAGCGACCGACAATCACGTTTTCCTTCAGACCACGTAGGTCGTCGATCTTGCCCATGATGGCCGCTTCGGTCAGTACGCGCGTCGTTTCCTGGAACGAAGCAGCCGAAATGAACGAATCTGTCGACAACGATGCTTTAGTAATACCCAGCAAGACGTTGTCGTACTTGGCCTCTTCCTTGTCACCGGCACGCAGAGCGTCGTTGGCAATCATCACTTCGGCACGTTCTACCTGCTCACCCTGGATGAAATCAGAATCACCAGAATCGGTAATCACCACGCGACGCAACATCTGGCGCACGATCACTTCGATGTGCTTGTCATTAATCTTCACGCCCTGCAAGCGATAAACTTCTTGCACTTCTTGAACGATATAACGTGCCAATGCCTCAATACCTTGCAGACGCAGGATATCGTGCGGATCGATCGGACCATCGACAATCATTTCACCACGATTCACAACTTGTCCATCGTGAACCATGACATGTTTGTCCTTAGGAATCAGGAATTCATGCGGCACGCCTTCCAGATCGGTCAAGACCAAACGCTGTTTGCCTTTGGTATCCTTACCAAAACCAAGTACGCCAGTGATTTCCGCCAGCATCCCGGCATCTTTCGGCGAACGGGCTTCGAACAACTCGGCAACGCGCGGCAGACCACCGGTAATGTCGCGGGTCTTGGCCGATTCTTGCGGAATACGAGCCAACACATCACCCACACCAACGTCCTGTCCATCCTTCACCGAGATAATGGCGCCAACCTGGAAGGTGATCGTAACGGCGGTTTCCGTACCTGCAACCTTGATTTCGTTACCCGCAGCATCCAGGATCTTGACCATCGGGCGTACGCCCTTAACTGCATTAGCCTTGCGCTTCGGATCGATAACCACCAGCGTAGACAAGCCAGTCACTTCGTCCATCTGCTTGACTACGGTAGCACCTTCTTCGACATTCTCGAACTTCACTTGACCGGCGTATTCAGTCACGATCGGGCGGGTGTGCGGATCCCAAGTGGCCAGCACAGCGCCTGCCTTGATCGGATTAGCGTCCCGAACCATCAGGGTTGCGCCATACGGAATCTTGTGGCGTTCACGCTCACGGCCACTGTCATCCTGCACAATCACCTCGGCTGACCGACCAATCACCACCAAATCACCCTTGTTGTTGGTGACATAGCGCATATTGTCGCCAAACGCGATCTTGCCGTTGGATTTCGATTCAACCTGGCTAGCAGCAGCAGCCCGCGATGCCGCACCACCAATGTGGAACGTACGCATGGTGAGCTGGGTACCCGGCTCGCCAATTGACTGCGCAGCGATCACGCCGACTGCCTCACCAGTATTGATGAGGTAACCACGACCCAAATCACGACCGTAGCACTGAGCGCACAGACCGTAGCGAGTTTCACAGGTCAGCGGTGTGCGGACCTTCACTTCGTCAATACCCAAAGCATCAATCTGGTCAACGATGTCTTCCGACAACAACGTGCCTGCCTCAAACACTGTTTCCTGAGTCGCCGGATCAATGATATCGACGGCGGCCACACGACCCAGAATCCGGTCGTGCAAGGCCTCAATTACATCACCACCTTGCACTACAGCCTTCATGCTGGCGCCATTTTTGGTGCCGCAATCGTCCTCGATAACCACCAGATCCTGCGTAACATCAACCAAACGACGTGTCAGGTAACCCGAGTTAGCGGTCTTCAACGCGGTATCAGCCAGACCCTTACGCGCACCGTGTGTCGAGATGAAGTAATCGAGAACGGTCAGCCCTTCACGGAAGTTCGCCTTAATCGGCGTCTCGATAATCGAGCCATCCGGCTTCGCCATCAAGCCCCGCATACCGGCCAACTGACGGATCTGCGCTGCAGAACCTCGGGCACCTGAATCAGCCATCATGTAAATCGAGTTGAAAGAATCCTGGAAAATTTCTTTGCCAGCTTCGTCTTTCAAAACGTTACCAGCGGTGTCCAGTACCTTTTCTTTACCGAGCTCTGCCATCATCGCCTTGGCGATATCGTCACCGGCACGACCCCAGATATCCACTACCTTGTTATAGCGCTCACCTTGGGTCACCAGACCGGTGTTGTACTGTTGTTCGACATCACGGACATCGCCATTGGCGGCAGCCAGAATATCGACCTTTTTCGCCGGTACCAGCATATCGTCAACACAAATCGAAATGCCGCCACGGGTAGAATAAGTAAACCCGGTGTACATCAACTGGTCTGCAAAAACCACAGTATCTTTCAAACCGCAAGTACGGAAGGAAGCATTGATCAAACGGCCAATTTCTTTTTTCTTCAGCGGCTTGTCGATATGGCTGAAATCGAGCCCCTTTGGAAGAATCTCGGAAAGAATGGCACGGCCGATGGTCGTATTCCGACGCACCTGCTTGCTCACCCACTCCCCATTTTCATCCTTGTACCATTCTTTCAATCGAACCGAGACACGCGTTTGCAGCGTCGCATTCTTGGTCTGATAAGCTCGCAGCGCTTCGCTCACACCGGTAAGCATCATGCCTTCGCCCGGCGCATTGATGCGTTCGCGCGTCATGTAGTACAGGCCGAGCACGATATCCTGCGACGGAACAATGATTGGTTCGCCGTTGGCTGGCGACAGTACATTGTTTGAAGCCAGCATCAGCGTGCGTGCTTCCATTTGCGCTTCCAGCGACAGCGGTACGTGAACAGCCATCTGGTCACCGTCGAAGTCGGCGTTGAAAGCGGCACAAACCAGCGGATGCAACTGGATTGCCTTGCCTTCAATCAGCACGGGTTCGAACGCTTGAATACCCAAGCGGTGAAGCGTTGGTGCACGGTTCAGCAGAACCGGATGCTCGCGAATCACTTCTTCCAAGATATCCCAGACCACAGGATCCTGCGACTCGACCATCTTCTTGGCGGCTTTGATGGTCGTTGCCAGCCCCATCACTTCCAGGCGCTGGAAGATGAATGGCTTGAAGAGTTCAAGTGCCATCAATTTCGGCAAACCGCATTGATGCAGACGCAGGGTCGGTCCCACGGTAATCACAGAACGGCCGGAATAATCGACGCGCTTACCCAGCAAGTTCTGACGGAAACGGCCGCCTTTACCCTTGATCATGTCAGCGAGTGACTTCAATGGGCGCTTGTTGGCACCCGTCATTGCCTTGCCGCGACGACCATTGTCGAGCAACGAATCTACCGCTTCTTGCAGCATGCGCTTTTCATTGCGCACGATGATTTCTGGCGCTTTGAGTTCTAGTAGGCGTTTCAGTCGATTGTTACGGTTGATGACACGACGATAGAGATCGTTCAGATCGGAAGTCGCAAAGCGGCCGCCATCCAATGGCACCAATGGACGCAATTCCGGCGGCAGCACCGGAAGCACATCCATGACCATCCATTCCGGCTTGATGCCGGATTTCATGAACGCTTCCAATACCTTCAGGCGCTTGGAAATCTTCTTGATCTTGGTATCGGAGCCCGTACTATCGAGCTCGGCGCGCAACGTTGTGATTTCGTTTTCAATATCCAGGGCACGCAGCAATTCGCGTACGCCTTCAGCCCCCATAAGGGCCACAAAATCGTCGCCGTACTCTTCAACCTTGTTGAAATAGTCTTCTTCGGTCAGCAACTGGCCGCGATTCAGCGGTGTCATGCCCGGTTCGGTCACAACATAGGCTTCGAAATACAAGACGCGCTCAATATCGCGCAAGGCGATATCCAGTACCATGCCCAGACGGCTTGGCAGGCTCTTCAAGAACCAGATGTGCGCAACAGGCGACGCCAGATCAATATGACCCATGCGTTCACGACGAACCTTGGACAACGTTACTTCAACGCCGCACTTTTCGCACACAACACCGCGGTGCTTCAAGCGCTTGTATTTACCGCAAAGACATTCGTAGTCTTTGATTGGCCCGAAAATACGGGCACAGAACAGGCCATCGCGCTCCGGCTTGAAGGTGCGATAGTTGATGGTTTCCGGCTTCTTCACTTCACCGTAGGACCACGAGCGGATCTTCTCGGGCGAGGCTAGCCCAATCTTGATCGCATCAAATTCTTCGTCTTGCGCTACTTGCTTGAACAGTTCGAGTAGGCTTTTCATTTAACTCTTTTCTCCGCAATGGAGTGAAGGATTTGGCAAAACCGGCTCACCAAGCCCGATTTTGCCGCACGCCCCACGAGAATCACTCAGTTTCTTCCAGATCGATATCAATGCCCAGCGAGCGAATTTCCTTCACCAACACATTGAAGGATTCCGGCATACCGGCCTCGATCTTGTGATCGCCCTTGACGATGTTCTCGTACATCTTGGTCCGGCCGTTCACGTCGTCTGACTTCACGGTCAGCATTTCCTGCAGGGTGTAAGCTGCACCGTATGCTTCCAGTGCCCACACTTCCATTTCCCCGAAGCGCTGACCACCGAACTGTGCCTTACCACCCAACGGTTGCTGAGTAACCAACGAGTACGGTCCAGTAGAACGGGCATGCATCTTGTCATCAACCAAATGATGCAACTTCAGCACATGCATATAGCCAACGGTAACCGGACGCTCAAACTGCTCACCTGTACGACCGTCGAACAACGTGACCTGATTTTTGGATGTCGTCAGCTTCAATTGCTTGGCAAGATCATCCGGGAAAGCCAGGTCAAGCATCATGGCAATTTCAGCTTCTTTGGCACCATCGAATACTGGCGTAGCAAATGGCACACCCTTGCGCAGGTTTTCAGCGAGATGCATGATTTCTACATCCGAGAGGCCGACGATGTCTTCACTCTTGCCTGTGCTGTTATAAAGCTTGTCAAGGAAGGTACGCACCTCGGCCACGTTGCGCTGTTCGCGCAGCATTTCGTCGATACGGTGTCCCAAGCCATTGGCTGCCCAGCCCAAGTGCACTTCCAGAATCTGACCAATATTCATCCGCGATGGAACGCCCAGCGGGTTGAGCACAATATCAACCGGCTCGCCATTAGCCATGTACGGCAAATCTTCAATCGGCAGTATCTTGGAAACCACGCCCTTGTTACCGTGACGACCAGCCATCTTGTCGCCCGGTTGCAAACGACGCTTCACTGCAACATAGACCTTGACCATTTTGATCACACCCGGTGGCAATTCATCGCCCTGGGTCAGCTTGCGCTTCTTGTCTTCAAAACGGTGTTCAAATTCGGTGCGCATCTGGGCGATCAAATCTTTCATCGCTTCCAGTTGACGAGCGCCCTCTTCATCTGCAAGACGTATATCAAACCAGTCGGCCTTGGCAGGCAAGGTTTCCAGATACTCACGGGTGATTTCAGTACCCTTGGCCAGACGCTTCGGACCGCCATTGGCAATCTTGCCCACGATCTGACGTTCGATACGTTCAAACAAGTCGTTTTCAACAATACGCAGTTGATCGTTCAAGTCAGTACGATAGCGACGCAATTGTTCATCAATAATGGATTGCGCACGTTTATCGCGCTCAACGCCTTCACGGGTGAACACCGCAACATCGATGACTGTACCTACCATGCCGGACGGTACGCGCAACGAGGTATCCTTCACGTCGCTGGCTTTTTCACCAAAGATTGCGCGCAGCAATTTTTCTTCCGGGGTCAGTTGGGTTTCACCCTTCGGTGTTACCTTGCCGACCAGCACGTCACCGGCTTCGACTTCAGCACCGATGTAAACGATACCGGATTCATCCAGACGGCCCAGCATACGTTCAGACAGATTTGAAATGTCGCGGGTTATTTCTTCTGAACCCAGCTTGGTATCGCGAGCCATGACGTTTAATTCCTCGATGTGAATCGAGGTGTAACGATCATCAGCCACCACCTTCTCGGAGATCAGAATCGAGTCTTCGAAGTTGAAACCATTCCATGGCATGAAGGCCACGCGCATATTCTGACCCAAGGCCAGCTCGCCCAAATCAGTGGAAGCGCCATCAGCAATCACATCACCGCGCGCAATACGATCGCCACGCTTGACGATCGAACGCTGGTTGGTATTGGTATTCTGGTTGGAACGGGTGAACTTGACCAGATTGTAAATATCCACACCGGTTTCGCCGGCACTGGCCTCATCATCGTTTACGCGAATCACAACGCGGCTAGCATCAACGTAATCCACCAAACCACCGCGCAACGCGGTAACCGCGGTGCCCGAGTCCGTGGCACAAGTACGTTCAATGCCGGTACCGACATAGGGTTTCTCAGCACGCAAGCACGGCACAGCTTGGCGTTGCATGTTAGCGCCCATCAATGCACGGTTGGCATCATCGTGCTCAAGGAACGGGATCAGGGATGCCGCGACAGATACAATCTGGCTCGGCGCCACATCCATGTATTGCACACGATCCGGCGTTGCGATAATGGTTTCACCGCGTTCACGGCAAGTTACCATCTCGTCAATCAGACGACGCTCGGCATCCATCTCCGCATTAGCCTGAGCGATCACGTACTTGCCTTCTTCGATGGCAGACAAGTAATCGATCTGATCGGTGACTTGACCATCAACCACGCGGCTATATGGAGTTTCCAGGAAACCGTACGGATTGGTACGTGCATAGCACGACAGCGAGTTGATCAGACCGATGTTCGGACCTTCCGGCGTTTCGATCGGGCAAACGCGACCGTAATGCGTCGGGTGCACGTCACGAACTTCAAACCCGGCACGCTCACGGGTCAAACCACCTGGTCCAAGCGCTGAAACACGACGCTTGTGGGTAATTTCCGACAGCGGGTTGGTCTGGTCCATAAATTGCGACAACTGCGATGAACCGAAGAATTCCTTGATCGCTGCGCTGACCGGCTTGGCATTGATCAGGTCATGCGGCATCAGATTGTCGGATTCAGCTTGCGACAGACGTTCCTTCACAGCCCGCTCTACACGAACAAGTCCGGCTCGGAATTGATTCTCGGCCAGCTCGCCTACAGAACGAACACGGCGATTGCCCAAGTGATCGATGTCATCGACATCGCCACGACCGTTGCGCAGTTCCAGCAGGATGCCAATGACGGACAGAATATCGACCGTCGTTAGAACACCCTTGTTGAGCTTGTAGGATTCGCCCACTTCGGCATAGAAGCGACGCAACCAGCCTGGCGCCTTCTCATCAAGAAGATCGGCATAAGCACGGCTATTGAACTTCATGCGACCGACATCGGACAGATCGTAACGATCTGGCGAGAAGAACAAACCATCAAAGAGTGCTTTGACAGCATCTTCAGTTGGCGGCTCGCCAGGGCGCATCATGCGGTAGATAGCTACACGAGCAGTCCACTGGTCGACAGTTTCATCCGCACGCAGTGTGGAAGAAATCCAGGCACCTTGATCGAGGTCGTTGACGTACAGTGTCTTGAATTCGGCCAAGCCGGATTCTTGCAGTATGCCAGCCAATTCCTCAGTAATCTCTTCATTGGCGCGAGCGATGACTTCGCCAGTATCAGGGCTGATCACATCATGGGCCAGAATACGGCCAGGCAAAGTATCTGCAGGAACACTGACCTGCTTGAGCCCAGCCGCCTGGATATCACGAATAGTCTTGGCGGTAATGCGCTTATCCTTCTGCACCAGTACCTTGCCGTCTTCGGTCACGATATCGAACTTGGCCACTTCGCCCTTCAAACGCTCCGGGGCCAATTCAAGCAAGAGATCTTTTTTGTCGAAATGGTAGGTATCGGTATCGAAGAACATACCCATGATCTGTTCGGCACTGTAGCCCAATGCTTTCAACAGAATGGTCACCGGCATCTTGCGACGACGGTCAATCCGGAAGAACAACAGATCCTTGGCATCGAATTCAAAATCAAGCCAGGAACCGCGGTAAGGAATGATCCGTGCCGAGAACAAGAGCTTGCCCGAGCTGTGGGTCTTGCCCTTGTCGTGTTCAAAGAACACGCCAGGCGAACGGTGCAACTGCGAAACGATCACACGTTCGGTGCCGTTGATGACAAAGGAACCGTTACGCGTCATCAACGGAATTTCGCCGAAGTAAACGTCTTGTTCCTTGACTTCCTTCACGGTCGGCTTGGCAGCCTCGCGATCCATGATGACCAGACGGACGCGCGCGCGCAGCGGTGCAGCAAAAGTAATGCCGCGCTGCTGACACTCGATCACATCGAATGCTGGCTCGCCCAGGTTATAGTGGACAAATTCCAGTCGGGCATTATCGTTGTGTGACCTGATCGGAAAAATTGAGCTAAACGCTGCCTGCAAACCTTTATTGTTCCGGGTATCAACCGGCCCATTCAGTTGCAAGAATTCGTTGTATGACTCGATCTGCGTTGCCAACAGGTACGGCACTTCGAGGACGCTCGCCCGCTTCGCAAAACTTTTGCGAATGCGTTTCTTCTCGGTGAACGAGTATTGCATACTCATAAACTCTCCATGGAGGTGGGGCGCAAAAGACAAACCACAAACTGGCCGGCAGGGCCGGGTTCCGGTCTAGCTACTGCCTGACAATCTCGGAAAACGCAAAACGGCAGGCGGATTCCTCCGCCTGCCTACAGCAATCGTCAGAAACGATTACTTGATCTCTGCCGTAGCACCGGCTTCGACAAGCTTCTTAACCATGGCATCAGCATCAGCCTTGGAAATACCTTCTTTCACAGTCTTAGGTGCGCCATCTACCAGATCCTTGGCTTCTTTCAGGCCCAGGCCGGTCAATTCACGAACAACCTTGATCACGCCAACCTTGGCAGAGCCAGCACTGGTCAGAACAACGTCAAATTCGGTTTGTTCTTCAGCGGCGGCAGCACCAGCAGCAGCTGGGCCAGCAACGGCAACGGCAGCAGCGGAAACGCCAAACTTTTCTTCGAACGCCTTAACCAGGTCGTTCAGTTCCATCACGGTCAAGCCAGCAACGGCTTCGAGGATGTCTTCTTTGGTCACAGCCATTTGTAAATACTCCTGAATATCTTGTCTGTATGAATCGGAATGCAATTAAGCGGTTTCGGACTGCTTCTTTTCTGCCAGAGCGGCCAAGCCACGAGCGAAGCCGGACAACGGCGCCTTCATGACATACAGCAACTTGGACAGCAGTTCATCGCGGCTCGGGATGCTTGCCAGCTGAGCAACCTCAGCAGCATTCAGCACCTTGCCATCGTAGGAACCTGCCTTGACAACAATTTTGTCGTCTTTTTTGGCAAAATCTTGCAGAACCTTGGCTGCAGCAACAGGGTCTTCAGAAAAACCGTAAACCAGCGGGCCAACCATTTTGTCAGCCAAACCAGCAAACGGAGTGTCTTGAACCGCGCGACGTGCCAGCGTGTTCTTGAGAACACGCAGGTAAACGCCAGACTCACGAGCCTGCTTACGCAGAAGAGTCATGCTGGCAACCCCGATACCCCGGTATTCGGCCACAACAATGGTCTGAGCCTTGGCAACTTCTGCCGAGATCTCTGCCACTACGGCCTTTTTGTCTTCAATATTGAGACTCAAGGTCTACCTCCATTGGTTAAGTTCAGTACGGATTTCCCGTACCACCCAAACAAACGGCGACCTTTATTCAGGAGACTCGTCACGATCAGGGCATTAGCCATGTCTTGATGTCTTTTGAGTGGGGCACACCGTCTGCGTAGGCCAGCCTACTTGCTGCCGAATTAAGTATCCTGAAACAGGATGCACCTACGGTCTTTGACAACCTCCAGGTCCGCGTTGCCACGCACCTGGAGCCCAAAGTTCTTTATTGCAGTACGCTGGAAGTGTCGACGCGAACGCCCACACCCATCGTGCTCGAAACAGCCAACTTCTTGAAATACACACCCTTGGCTGCAGCAGGACGAGCCTTTTGCAAGGCATCAACAAGCGCAGTCAGATTTTCTTTCAGATCAGCAGCTTCAAAAGATGCACGACCGATAGTCGCGTGGATAATCCCGGCCTTATCGGTACGGTACTGAACCTGACCAGCCTTGGCATTCTTCACAGCCTCGGCAACGTTCGGGGTTACAGTGCCAACTTTCGGGTTAGGCATCAGACCGCGCGGACCAAGAATCTGACCCAATTGACCAACGACGCGCATCGCATCCGGAGAAGCAATAACAACGTCGAAGTCCATCTTGCCAGCCTTGACTTGCTCAGCCAAATCGTCGAAACCAACGATATCGGCACCAGCGGCCTTGGCAGCTTCTGCATTGGCACCCTGGGTGAACACGGCGACGCGAACCGACTTCCCTGTACCCTTAGGCAACACGACAGCGCCACGAACCACTTGGTCCGACTTGCGTGGGTCCACACCAAGATTCACTGCAACATCAATGGATTCATTGAACTTGGCAGTAGCTGCGCCCTTGACCAGCGAGATCGCGTCATCAATGGGATACAGCTTATTGCTATCGACTTGCGCATTCAGCGCAGCGAGGCGTTTGGAAACCTTAGCCATGTTACACACCCTCCACATTCAGACCCATCGAGCGGGCGGAACCAGCAATGGTACGCACAGCAGCATCGATGTCAGCAGCGGTAAGATCCGGAGACTTGGTCTTGGCGATTTCTTCCAGTTGAGCACGGGTGATCGTACCAACCTTATCAGTATGCGGACGAGCAGAACCCTTGGTAATACCGGCAGCCTTCTTGATCAGAATGGTTGCTGGCGGGGTCTTCATAATGAAGGTGAATGACTTATCCGCATAAGCGGTAATCACCACAGGAATCGGCAAACCAGGCTCAACACCTTGAGTCGCAGCGTTAAACGCCTTGCAGAATTCCATAATATTCAAACCGCGCTGACCCAATGCCGGGCCAATAGGCGGCGACGGATTGGCTTTACCAGCGGGCACTTGCAGCTTTACGTAGCCGACAACTTTTTTTGCCACAATCTACTCCTTGAACGGGTCAAGCGCGAGACAGGCTCGCTCCCCAAAATACGAGCACCTTACTCAAGGCACCCAACCAAGCTTAGATCAAACTTTCTCGACCTGAGCAAAATCCACTTCCACCGGTGTAGCTCGACCAAAAATCAGAACGGAAACCTTGATCCGACTCTTGTCGTAATCCACATCTTCAACAGTGGCATTAAAATCAGCAAACGGGCCTTCGGTCACGCGCAACTGCTCGCCAACCTCGAAAAGAACCTTGGGGCGGGGTTTCTCAACACCATCTTGCATTTGTTGCATGATTGACTGGACTTCACGCTCTGGAATTGGTGCCGGACGATTGCCTGACCCACCCACGAACCCTGTGACCTTGGGCGCACTTTTAACCAAGTGCCAAGTCTCGTCAGTCATCTCCATTTCAACCAGAACATAGCCCGGGAAGAATTTGCGCTCTGTCACTGCCTTGCGACCAGCCTTTACTTCCACCACTTCCTCAACCGGAACCAGTATCTGACCGAAAAGATGCTGCATGCCGGAACGCTCAATGCGCTCCGTCAAAGCCTTTTGTACGCTCTTCTCAAAACCTGAGTAAGCATGCACAACATACCAACGCATTGACATTAGATTTTCTCCGCCTCGCCTTAGCCGTGACGGCCAAGCACCACGTCATAAAATAGATAGGCAAGGCCGGAATCAACCAACCACATAAACAACGCCAGAATACCCACAAAAAGGAAGACAATACCCGTGAGCTGCCACGTTTCCTTTTTGTTTGGCCAGACTACCTTCTGCGCCTCTTTCACCGAGTCGCGGGCATAATCCACAAATTGCCGCCCCGGCAAGGTAAACCACAGCACACCTGCCGCAGCCAGTACCCCAGCCAAAACAGACAATGGGCGTAAAAAATCAGACGATGCCGGCAACAGGTAAAACCCCGTCACCCCAGCGGCCACAAGTAGCAACGCCAAACCAATTTTTACTTTATCGATGCTTTCCATCGTCACACTTTTTCGGATAACCGATAGTGAACAAAGCCGCCCCAACGGAACGGCTCTGAAGATTACCTGGCAGGCGAGGAGGGTCTCGAACCCCCAACCCCCGGTTTTGGAGACCGGTGCTCTACCTATTGAGCTACTCGCCTACAGAGAAAGGGCGGCATTATAACCCACGCCGCCCATTTTTGGAACCACCCAAACCTTATTCCAGAACCTTAGCAACCACGCCAGCACCAACGGTACGGCCACCTTCGCGAATAGCGAAGCGCAGACCCTGTTCCATGGCGATCGGGCAGATCAGGCTAACGGTGATCGATACATTGTCACCCGGCATGACCATTTCAACACCTTCCGGCAACTCAACCGCACCG
>JARLJJ010000006.1 GCA_031291275.1 Formivibrio sp. | reverse complement strand
CCACGCGTTCCGCGCAGGCGTTATCACAACCTACTACGAGGAGGGTGCCACTCAAGGCCAGATGGATGTTCTCGCAAACTTGATGGCCCACGATCCTTCTACCGCGCGCAACTACTACTATCGGCCGCAGTTTGCTCGAGCAGCTGCAGCAACCAACCAGGAGATGACATCGCTGTTGTTGAATTCATCTCGCACAAATCAAGCAAAACGCATCAAGGTATGAGGTCGAGTCTTGCGTCGACTCAAGTCGTGTCGTAGTCTACCGCCTTGTCTCATACCTGCTCGCACTTGTGATAGCATTCATCGCAGACACGTCATCTCTTCAACGCAAATCAGCAGTGCGCTGACGTCTGGCAATGGTGATGACCATAGGCTCTTTCCCAAGGGGTGGAGGATGATTGATCAAAAAACACTTGGTATTGTTTTGAAGTCGAAATTTCATCGACCATCTGGAAAAGTTGCCGGCGTCAAAGTGTGAGCGAACTTTTTCATTTGCAAATGTTCGCTCACACTTGGCCACGGGGGCATTTCTCAGGAAAATATTTTCATGATCATACCGATCGATGCTCAGCCGACAGCAACTCGGAAGTCACAAGTTGATTGATGTGATCGCCACAGATTGGGCCCGGATTGTGAGAGCAAACGTCGAGCTGGGTGCGCGACCACCAGCAGCATAAACGCACTCGATCAGATCTGTCAAAGGTAGTCGTCTCAACGTCTTTATGCTGGATTCAGCACTAGATATGACAGTCCGATGATCACGTGCTGGTGTCCGCGAGGGTTGCCAGATGCCCAAGCACGCGACTATGGAATGTGGTCGGCAGCTTGCACATGTCGTCCGCAGATCGGTTGGTCCATCGGGACTTTCACAAATTCGTCATCAAATCGATGGAAGTCGCACAATCGCTCATCATCCACCACCGTCCATATTTTTCTGCCCACGCAACTGGAGCGGTCCTGTGGGCGGTTGATTGACAGCGGTGGCAAGTGCAGATCGATTTCCTGACGCAATCCAGACGACGCAATCAGCAGGTACAGGTGCTTCGAGCTTTGGACTTTCTCACCTAGAAGAACTCAAATTCCGGGATGCGACACAGAAACGCTCAACGGCCCAAGTGTGAGCGTATTTTCTTCGAGACAAAAGTTCGATCACACTTGCCCTGTGCAGCATTTCCAACGTCAAAAGTTTTCACGTGACAAACTCGGTGATTATCATCGTTGGTCGTAACTTGTCCGGCTGGAGGCGAACACACGTGT
>JARLJJ010000439.1 GCA_031291275.1 Formivibrio sp. | reverse complement strand
CCCGGCTTGTCTTTGCGCGCGTCTGTGAACGCGCCAGCCTTGTAGCCGAACAATTCGCTTTCCAGCAGGGTGTCCGGCATCGCACCGCAGTTGATGGCCACGAAGCGCTTGGCTTTGCGTCGGGAAAGCTGGTGAAGGGCCTGGGCAAACAACTCTTTGCCGGTGCCACTTGCACCTTCGAGCAGAACGGTGCTGTCGCTTTCGGCCACGGGCGGAAGCAGGTCAAACAATTGTCGCATCGTCGCGCTCCGCCCGATGATGTTCGAAAATGAATCCTGCTGCTCGGCCTGCTGTCGCAGTTCATTCACAAGCCGCAGGTCGCGGAAACTCTCAATGCCGCCGATAACTTTGCCGCGCGCGTCTTTTAGCGGTGCGGTGGAAATACTGATCGGAATGCGCTCACCCTGGGCGTTGACAATATAGACAACCTTGTTGGCCACACGCCGATGGGTCGCCAGAGTTTGTTTCAAGGCGCAATTGCTTTCGCAGATGGAAGCGCGAAACACATCGCAGCAGCGCTGGCCGATCGCTTCCTGCCGGCGGACGCCAGTAATCTGCTCGGCAGCGTGATTGAAAAAAGTGATGCGCCAGTCGGTGTCCACGGTAAAAACCCCGTCGGGCACCGAATCGAGCAATTGGTTATGAATTTTTTCCAACATCCGAGCGGAGGCGAATCCGCAGCCCATCATCGGCTTTCAGTCCTCTGACCGCAATGGCATTTTGCCACGGTTGGTCGTCACGGTCGTACCGACGAAACCGTTTGCAAAGGCAACAGCGAGGTAAAACGACCTATTTTCCTTCCTTCCACCAAGGGTTCAACCGATTGGCATCGTCGTTGCTTGACTGGAACAACATGACGTCACCCGTTGCGCCTGACCGCGCTCAAATCCATCTGGTCAATAACCAGACGGAGGCGCATCCGTTTTGCTTTGTATGCAGCGGCTCCAACCCGATGGGATTGGCGCTCCGCTACGAACTACAGACTGACGGCAGCGTGAACGCAAAATTTTTAGGCCACAGCGCGCTGGAAGGATATTCCGGCTTGCTGCATGGAGGAGTGATCGCCGCCATGCTCGACGGCGCGATGACCAACTGCCTGTTTGCGCGCGGCATTCGCGGTCTCACCGCGGAATTGAAAGTGCGTTATCACGAAAGTGTCGCGGCGTCCGAAGAAGTGTTTCTGCAAGCGTGGCTGGAGCACGAGGCGCATGGCCTTTATCGGCTGCGGGCTGAACTCACTCAAAGCAGCGCGGTCAAGGCCAGCGCCACCGGCAAATTTTTGAAACAACATGAGTGAAACCATTCGCATCGCGGTGCTCGTTGAAAATAGTGTCCATCGGCAAGGATTGGTCGCGGAACACGGTCTGTGTTTTCACGTTCAATCCGGGGAACACAGCCTGCTTTTCGATACCGGCCAAACCGACTTGGCGGTGATCAACGCGGAAACCTTGCGGCTACCATTGGATCGCACAGAGGCCGTGGTGCTAAGCCACGGCCATTACGACCATACCGGCGGCGTGACAGCGATCCTTGATGTAGTGCCCGAGGCACGGATTTATTTGCATCCTGCAGCGTTTAAAAACAAATTCAGCCACCACTCCGGCCAGTCGCGATCCATTGGCATGAGTGATTGCGTGGCGCAAACCATTCGGCAGCGGGCGGGCGGATTCATTCAAACCACTTGCCAAACCAAGATTTTTGAAGGCGTCTTTGCTACGGGAGAGATCCCCCGATCAAACGCTTACGAAGATACCGGCGGTGCTTTCTTTCTTGATGCCGCCGGTACCCAGCTCGACCCAATGACTGATGATCAGGCTTTGGTCATAGACCTTGGCTGCAGCGTCGTTTTGCTGCTGGGCTGCGCCCATTCTGGCGTGGTCAACACTCTGGAGCATGTCCGACATCTAACCGGCGGAAAACCAGTGAGGGCGGTGATTGGGGGCCTGCACCTCGGTGCAGCCAGTGAAAAGCGCATTCAGCAAACCATCACCCGCCTGCGGGACACCCACCTGGAACTTCTTGCTCCCACCCATTGCACCGGTTGGCCGGCGACGGCTAAACTGTGGTCGGCTTTCCCGGACATTTGCCTCCCCGCCGGTGTCGGCACCGTCTTTGAATTCAAACGTGATTAGGCTTTGCCGTTAATAATCTTTTCAGCCCGGCCATACGAACCGAGGTTGAAGGCGTTCGTGTAGCCCACGCCCATCAACTTGCTTTTTGCCATGCCGCTGCGCATCCCGCTAGCGCAGTGCAGCAGCAGAGCCTGATTTTTATCCTTCACACGCTTGGGCAAGTCGGTTTCGATTTCATCCAGCGGGATATTGATGGCCTTGGCCAGATGGCCCGAGCCGAATTCGCCTGGGCTGCGCACATCAATCACCAGTGCCCCGTTTTTCAGTTTTTGGATTGCGTCTTTGGCCGAAATCTGGCCGGATTGCTTCATCATAAAAATGACCGCGACGATTGCCGCGATGACTAAAATAGGTGTCCAATTCATAGGGTTAATTCTTGTCGTCATCATTCCCAGCTTCACCGAGCTGTTTTCTTAAAAAATTCTTCACCGGGCAATGGCCGGTGATGCCGGAGACAACCAAATACGCGCTCACCAGAAACGTCAGCAGCAGCCACCATTGACTGACCGCTTGCGACAGCCAGACGCTAATGAGAATCAGTGCGCCGGCCAGAATCCAAACTAAGCTGTTCATGCTGGCATTGAGCCGCCAACTTCGAAAAAGTTACAACGATGTAAAAATTCGCTCCATCCGGAAGCGCTTGCTGATTTCTTCACCTCTGCTTAAGGTTGGTTGCGCTACCGTATTTTCAGAAAGCTCAGCACCATGAAAATAAAACTCATCCTGCTCGTCACTTCGCTTGCGCTCAATGGAGCCATTCATCCCGCCACCGCCCAAGACAATCCGCCGCCGAACCAGCCGCCGCGTCAGCATGATGGTCCTGGCAAATATACAATCGCGCAGGCCACGTCGGACCGTGCGCAGCTCAACACCATCGCGTTCGACAGCTTGGCGTTTCTCACGGGCGGATTCAACGAGGACACCTTCCTGCCGCCGGGCAAGATTTCCGACTTTTTCGGCTTCCAAAACATGCGCGACGTGGACGGCGCACTGTTGGGTCACAACACTGATTTTCTCACGCGCATCGCCAACAATGTCCTGACCGTCTTGAATGATGAACAAAAGCAGCAGTTGGTGGAGCTTGGCAAGTCGCAGGCACCGCAAATCAGCAATTTGGCGTTGCAACGTCTGCCGCTCATCCAGGCGTTTTGCCGCAATCTGGCCGGCGATTTCCCCGCCGCCAGCCAAAGCTTGAATCGCGAGGCCGTCATGAAATATACGTCCGGCATCTTTGAATTGAGTGGAAAGCTGGCGTTTCAACGCGCGGAAGTTTATGGAAAAATTGTGAGTTCACTGACCAGCGCACAAAAGGCAGATTTCGCCAAGCTTAAGTTCGGCGACTCTCGAACTTGGCCGGACGTGGCGGAGACCGATGCCTTAGACAAACGCACTGTGTCGCACCCCGTCCACGTGGCGATGATGACCTACGCGAGCGAGTTTTTCAGTTGGTATGCCGGTTCGGTGGAATCGGACACCTATTTCTGCCCGGAAGGACACGGCACCTACTTCGGCTCGTTTTACATGAAAGATGCGCCAGCAGTGCATCAAAAGAATTATTCCATCAGCACGGCTCTGACTGGCGACAGCGGTGAGGCGTTTTTGAACACGCTCAATCCGACGCAGCGTGAACAGATCACCAGCCTCGTTGATTTGCAGCGGCAGGATTTGCAGGACATCGTTACCACGCGCCGCGCGGTCGCGACGGAACTGCGGCAATTCATGTCGGGCAGTTCAGCTAACAGAGAGAAAGTTCTAAAACTCTGTCAGCATTACGGTGAACTCGACGGCGAGTTGTCCTATTACTACGCGACTCATTTTGCCGAGGTGAACAAAACACTGACAACCGTACAGCGCGCCGCGCTAAAAAAACTTCGCGGCATCGAAGGGTTCTCCGCCAAAAGCCCCTTTGTTTACGCTGATCCAATCGCATCGCCAACGATTCCGAATACGGATTTTCTGTTCACGCCGGGCACCGAGAACACTAGATGAAAAATTTACCACTTCACTTGTTGCTGCCCGCAATAATGAGTCTGGGGGTTGCGCTCGGCGTCATCGTCTGTCGGCAAATTCCCGGTGCCGGCGCGGACACGGCTTCCAATTTCAAACCCAAATGCACCGGACGATTTGTCCTCAGCAGTTCTGCGGTGACCAACGGCGGAGCGTTGCCGGTGGAATTCACTGGCGATGGCAACAGTTCAACTCTCCCGCT
>JARLJJ010000059.1 GCA_031291275.1 Formivibrio sp. | reverse complement strand
TTTGCTGGTGTTCATTCCGGCGGTAGGCGAGTACGTGATTCCGGAACTGCTGGGTGGCGCGAACACGCTGATGATTGGCCGTGTGATGTGGAATGAGTTTTTCGACAATGCCGATTGGCCGATGGCGTCTGCCGTGACGTGTGCGATGGTGTTGTTGTTATTGGTGCCGATGGCGTTTTTCCAGTACGCGCAGGCGAAGGCGATGGAGGAAAGACGCTGATGAAGCCGAATCGGATATTGCAGTTTATTGCCTTGGGGATTGGGTTTCTGTTTCTCTACATTCCGATCGTGAGTCTGATTGTGTATTCGTTCAACGAATCGCAGCTGGTCACGGTGTGGACGCGGTTTTCCACGCGCTGGTATGCGGCGTTGTTGCAGGATGACGAGCTGATTGCGGCTGCGTGGTTGTCGTTGCGGGTGGCGTTGCTGACGGCGTTTGCGTCGGTGATTATTGGCACGTGGGCTGGGTTTGTTTTGGCCCGGATGGGGCGGTTTCGTGGGTTTACGCTTTATACCGGGATGATCAATGCGCCGCTGGTGATTCCCGAGGTGATTCAGGGGATTTCGCTGCTGCTGCTGTTCATCGAAATGGCCAAGTGGTTGGGGTGGCCCGCCGGGCGTGGCATTTTCACGATCTGGATCGGGCACGTGATGTTGTGTATTTCTTATGTGGCCATCATTGTGCAGTCACGGGTTAAGGAGTTGAATCCTTCTCTTGAGGAGGCCGCGCTTGATCTTGGGGCTACGCCGGTGAAGGTGTTTTTCTTTATTACGTTGCCGTTGATTTCGCAGGCTCTGGTTTCTGGGTGGTTGTTGTCGTTTACTTTGTCTATCGACGATCTGGTTTTGTCAGCGTTTTTGTCGGGGCCTGGGTCGACTACGTTGCCGTTGGTGGTTTTTTCTCGGGTTCGGCTTGGGTTGAATCCTGAGATGAATGCGTTGGCTACGTTGTTTATTGCTGTTGTTACGGTTGGGGTTGTGGCTGCTAATTATTTTATGCAGCGGGCGGAGAGGAAGAGGGCTGTGATGGCGGTGTAGGTTTTTTTTGCCTGCGCGGCGCTTTGGCTGTGTTTTTAGGGCGTTGGCCTTTCCTTGATTTGTTAGTGGTTTATTAGCGTCGCCCCTGTGCGGGGCGGGCACCTATTTTTCTTTGCCTGCTGCAAAGAAAAGTAGGCAAAAGAAAGCAGCTCGAACCCCATGCTAAGCGGGTCCCCCGCACAGCCACGGTAGTGGTGCATCTGGAATCTGTGCTCTCGCACATTCGGCGCCAGTGACAAGGGCGTCATACTTCCGGCGGCGCTGCGCGCGCCGAAGGGCATTTCATAAAACCGACCACTGCGTTTTCGCACTCGCGTTTTGCTCAGCACCTTGGCCCGCCGTTGCATCGCGACTGCCAACT
>JARLJJ010000438.1 GCA_031291275.1 Formivibrio sp. | reverse complement strand
GGATTATTGTTACCTTGCTTTCGGCGCTTGCGAGACACGGACTTAAGCGTGGAATCGCATCACTCTGCATTGGAGGTGGGGAAGCGACGGCCATTGCAGTGGAAAGAATCGAGTAAGCGAAAGAAGGCGCTAGACCGCGCTTTTTCTGCCCATATAAGCATCTGAATTGTCAAGGATCTCACCTCAGTTTGCTCCCCCAATTCCTGCTTCCGGAGCCGCTGCACCAAGACGCCATGTTGCGCACCGAGCCGCAAACGAAGCGGAAGACCTGAAAACCACTTGGATTCGGGCCGTGCCTTGATGGCATCGTGAAACCCACGAATCCGAGGCCTTTGAAATCGGGAGAATGCAACCTCTGCCTGAACCCGGGAAGAATCCTTTCTTGGGCGTCAGTGCGGCGATTGCCGCGGACCGCAGTCTGGGAGGCTTGATACCGAGGTGTTAAGTTGGTGGAAGGAAGTGGTGGTGTTGATTCACCAATTCTCTAAACAGTGATCTTGAGGTTCCGAATCTTCCGAGGTCGGCGCAGACGTACATCGGGTTGAAACTGTGCCGCAACCTTTTGTCACGGCCGGATCGTTGGGATCCGGCCGTTCATTTTGTGGTGCTTACGAGGCGTGTTTTCGGACCCTTTTTGTTATAGGCCGAGTAGGCTGTGTTCGGGCTGAAGGCCCGACCTTTTGCCGGAGCACGAACTAAGTTGCATCCGCCGCCAGCGTCGAGTCGTCCTTGTTGCAAATGGGCTCCGCGAGACTTTGAATCGATCTCTCGGTTGATCCAGTCGCTTAGCCTTGAGAGCCTAAAGACCCAGCTCTTGCCATGCTTTGTCGCCGGAACCACACCAGCCCGAGCCATGCTTTCCAGCGTCTTGAAATGGAGACGTAAAAAGTGAGCTGCTTCACGTGTGGTCAGTAGCGGTTCGAACAGCGTTCCTGTATTGATCGGAGACTGCAGTAGAGACATAAGACACCTCGTAAAAGTGAACGACGCGGTCTCCTGGAACATTGGGATCGCAGTCGGTTTTGAAATTGCACATTGGAGAACGGAGTTTAGGACTACGGAACTTGGAGTTGCAGCAACCCAAATTCAACTCATCCACGAAACTCCATGAGCTTCCGGCAGATTTCGCGTACCATCATCAGATAACCACCCATGCGTGCTAACTCTATGATATTGCTTCATTTAATAACTCATAACCCAAAGGTCGCTGGTTCAAATCCTGCCCCCGCAACCAATCCCTTCAACAACTTACACGTTATTCCCGAAACCCGCGAGGGACAGTTAGGGACAGATAACGGAGCCAACATGCTCGATGGCCCTGTTTCTGCTCGCTGATTTATGTGATCACATCGTCCAGATGTGGCGCCCGGGCTCGGATATCTCCCCATCCTTGCCCGCGTCCCGATCGATTTCCCACTGACAGTCTGCACGATCGTGCTCTGCGAATTTGGCAGTCTGAAGGAGTTCAGGTATGGCGTATTTTGGGCGATGCCATTCTGACCGCATACGAGAAGCCGATTACTTGTCACCGATCGGCGCTCGATCAGCGCATCGGCGGCTAATCCAAAAGGGAGATCCCCCGGCTCTGCCGGGGTGGCAGTAGAACTTTGAGAATTCCTGGAGTATTCCCCTGGCTTTTGCTTTCGTTTTTGCAGTAGCTCATTGTTTAGCAACGCTGCTGCTGTTGCGGTTGCTTTTGCTTTTCACCGGTTGCAATCAGGCCCCTTTGAGGGGGAAGCAACCGTAAAGCCTCCGGCTCTGCCGGAGGATACTTACTGCGGACTTAGTACTTAAGGACTATTGGAAAAAGGGCTTTTCGGCCCATTCTCCAATTGATAAGTCCGAAATATGATCGTTTCACTATCATGCGCTGTTTGCGTAAATCAATGATCTAACGGAGTTGCAGAATGAATCGAAGGGAGCTGATCAAGGTCACGCTGCTTGCCGCTGGCTCCGTCGGTGCTCGAGGGGCACTGCCTGAAGCGGTGTGCACCAACGACGGGCCACAGAGTTTTCCAGTGGCGTCAAGTGAGATGAACGGCGAGCGGATGCCGAATATCCTATGGATCTGCACGGACCAACAGCGAGCCGATACGATTGGCGGATTCAACAACGCTCATGTCAAGACACCGAATCTGCGAAAGATGATGGCCG
>JARLJJ010000437.1 GCA_031291275.1 Formivibrio sp. | reverse complement strand
GGGGATCGCAGATTCGTGATGGGAACAATGCGCAAGGTCGCCGCGTGGCAAGCGCCTCAAAAAAAGAAACCGACGCTACGCTTAATTCTCGGCGGCGAGGTCGCCACCAGCGCTGATGGCCTTGTCGGCACTTTCAGCGGCACCCATGATTTGACGGCGACCGCTGGCGGTTGACTGGCGAAATAAGATCATCAATTTCACAAATTCATCGGCATCAACGAAATTGTCTGGATGGGCGGCAGGTTGTACCGCCTGGGCATAAGCAGCATCGTCACCCCTATGCGGCGCTTCAGGCGATGCACCTTTGCCCTCCGCAAGCCAGAGCGCGTCGACATTCAATGCCGACGCGATAACCGCTATCTTTCTTGCTGATAGCCGGTCACCCGATTCCAAGTTTCCAATTGTCGATTGCGATACGCCAGCAATCTTGGCAAGTGCTGTCTGGGATAGGTTTTTCTGAGAACGCGCCCACTTGAGGCGCTCCGCGAGTGATTTCATATCACGAATGTAATACATACTTTAATCACGTTGGTGTTGATTAATTAAAACACATACGTGATAATTGGCGTATGGACATTAAACAAACCATCTCCGAATTGCTTTCGACAGGCTTGACCCAGCATAAGTTGGCGAGCCTGGCCAACTGCTCACAGTCAACTATTGCATCGATTCTGAACGGTTCGCGGGGGAAGCGCATTTCCTTTGACATCGGTCAGCGCCTAACTACGTTGCATAAAGACCGATGCTGCGCCATCCAAGAAAAGCTTGCCCACCCCGATATTTTGCTGCCAAAGGAAACCGCATGAGTGACGAAACCAACCGAATTGCGCCCCAAGACGAAGATGAAATTGTGGTGCCCGAAAAATTGGTAGATGAAATACGCAAATACCACTTCAGTTGGATCGACCCAGCGCGGGAAATTGCAGCGTACAAGATGGCAGTTCGGGCAGGGATGCGGCCGACTAGCTCTCTATCTACTCCAGAAAATCTCGGACTTGCTTCTCGAATTCGTCTAACCCTACAAGCCGCATTTCGGGAATGGGTTCGACTAAAAGCGCTGTGCGTTGCAGTTCCAGACTCGACAAGAAGGCGTCGGTAACTTCGTCTTTCGGCAGCAGTTTCGCAATCGCAAAAACCAGCGCTGTTAAGCCGGCTATCTGGCCCTGAACGTAATCGGGGTCTTTGTAAATAGGTTGATTCATTGGGGGTTCCTTTGTGGTTGATCGAAGTGTGGAAACCGAAATCTACCATATTGGAACTCCCGCC
>JARLJJ010000058.1 GCA_031291275.1 Formivibrio sp. | reverse complement strand
TTCTTTTCCCATTTGTCATTTTTGTATTTTCACTATTCTTTTTCATCGCCCAGTTCAAACTAAGTGATCGATACAAGGGTGTCAAAATCGCCTCTTGGTCTTTCCCATTAGCGGCATTCGGGGCAATTTCTTTTTTATTTGGATTTCAAAAATTTGGGATCACATTATTTGTTATTGGAATTCCATTCATCCTAATAGGATGGGGCTTTCATATTTATATTGTCTTTCACAAAAAATGACCCCCCCCAAACTCGGATATTCGAAATTAAAGATTACGTTCGCGAGTCTTGATTAATCATTATTAACTATTCCACTCGCAACTTGGTCATGACGTGCGTTTGAGCTTTTCCCGGAAATTTCGCCCTCAAAGATGTCGTGTGTCTGCTCGACGGAAAGGATGGGATCAGGCATGTTCAGGGCACCGAAGCACGTCTGCTGACCGCTGTCCAGCGGATGAAGGACGGCAAAAGGTTTGTCGTAGTGACCCGAGAGCTGGGTGGGGCGGACCAAACGGTTCGCAATAGGGTGGAAGGCGGAGTTTACCGCGCAACAATGCACGCAGCATGCGGTGCGCTGGTGGCAAGGCTTGGTGGTGGCAATGTGCTGGGCGCGGGCCTGACGTCAAAGCTCGGCGGGGTGCTGAATGACCTGAGCGACGAAATCAGGAGCCGCCGCCCGACAGGGAATGCGGATATCGATCAGGCGTTGGGGCAGATTGTAGCCACGGGAGTGGGCACTGCAGTAGGCGCAGTTGTGGGCGGCAGTTCTGGGGCGTTTACTGGGTTCAATGCTGATCGGTTTAATCGGCAGTTGCATACCGAGGAGAAATCGCTGGCAAAGAAGATCGCTAACGATGCGCAAGCGAAAGGCATCAGGAATTCAGATGGCTCACCAATTACTACCGCTCAGATCGAGAATGCAATGCGTTCTGCGAACAACAACGAACGCAGCGAGACAATCACAACCGGAATGGTAGTGCCACTGAACGAGGACACTACGACGAATCAAATCTACGACGCGAACGGCATGAGGGTGATTAGCGATGGGGCCGGCAATCAGTATCTGGTACAGGACCCGTCGATGTTTACATCACCTTCTGATGCGCTGAGAAATCTGATTAAGCAGAACAGCGGGGGAGCGAGTTCACCTTACAGTTGGAATTCGCTATCACCCGAGGCCGCGCAAGCAAGCTCGACTCCGACGTTTCCGACAAGTCCGTTCGCGCCAGGATGGAACACGGGGGAGAATTCTGCTGGATTAAGCGAGGCAGGACGAGGTGTGACGCCTGACTACGCGACCATTGGGTCCGGTTCGCTATCAGCGAGCGGTAGCGTTTTGGTTAACCTCCACGACGGTACTGTGTATTTGGCGGGAGGCGTCACGCAAAGCAATCCGGGCTCGATTTCGATAAAGCCGGGCGCCGTAGCGTCGATTGGCTGGATATTCAACGCTGGCAGTGCGAGTTCAGTCAATGGTTTCCTGACCGGAGCCGGAAATCAAGGCTATGTGTCAATCCCGACGCCATTCGACGCCAATGTGTATTTTGGTATTTCTCATTCGTATGGTGGCAGCACTGCACTTGAGCTGGGCATTGCGACACCGGGGAAAATTTCGTTCGGCATTTCCCCCTTTAGTCAATCAACCCCCGTTCTTAACCAAAAAGGAAAATGAGATGGTTGCTCCTGGTGGCCCCGATGATGAGACGTGGTCGAAGATGAGTAATAAGTCAAGAAAAATTTATGTTGGTATTGTGATCGCATTCTGGTTCGTGTTCCTTTGTCTACTGATAAAGAAGTTCATCATTCATTAAGAGACGCCACCAAACCGACCAACGAGCCGAGCACAGATAATGTGCATATGCAAGGTGAAACAAAGCAAGATGCTTTTTAAGAGAATTTTTGAAGCGAATGCGCAACTTTCCGAATCTAGCAAGCCACGCGTGAGTGCGCTCAACAACCTATCGATGCTTTCCAAGGCGATCGTTCTTTTCAACGCTTCGGCGAGCCATCCGGACGATGATGCCGCGTTTGTGCATATGCTGACGGCAACGTGCAAAGTCGTATCCCCCTGGCCTGTCCGTGAAATTTCGCGCCTTCTCCGCCCCCCGTTGCATCCATTACATCGGTTACGTCGGTTACATTGCTACGTCGCAGGTAGGCCCCCATTTGCGATTACGCTTCGGGGCATGACTCGCCGCCTTCACAGTGACGCTGAATCGCCTCCTGTGCCTGGTGCGCCCATTGAGCCCCGCACGGAGATGACCGTCGATGACCAAACCCTACCTCACCCTTTGTGCCGCGCTGGCGGCAACCGCCGCCATCGGCTGGATGGCGTTCAGTGCCCGTAGTTATGCCGCCGAACCCAGCGCAGCGGTCTCGACCGATCCCCGGCAAGCGGAAATCAAATCGCTCGTCGACAAGACCATTACCCCGCTCATGGCCCGGCAGAACATTCCCGGCATGGCGATCGGCATCGTCTTTGACGGCCAGACCTACGTCTTCGACT
>JARLJJ010000436.1 GCA_031291275.1 Formivibrio sp. | reverse complement strand
GACTTCGGTTTCGATGCGCTCGGAAGGAACGCCGATGGTCATGCGGCGCTCGAGAGCGGAAGTATTTTCAACAGAAACTTGCATGGATTTTCCTCGTTGCACAGACGTTAGCCGGCCATTTCCGACCCCAGATCAAGGGCAAGCATTCTAGTGGGTCGAACACAAGAAGTCACCCTGTGCAAGACAGCTTGGCAAAAGAGCCTGTGTTTATGACGAAAATCCGCACCTGCAAGGCCCCATCCAGGGCTGCAGGCCGCCATTTGCCACACCAGCGCATACAAAATGATCTGACCAACGGAGCCGAATCAACCGCCAGACGGCCCGACCAAGCGACAATAAATGCAAGTTATTGTTACCTAAACAGTAAAACAACATTTCATGGGTCAGCTGGCTAGCTGCCCGCTCAGTTTGCTATCGTTTCGCCATCGGCACGGTAACGCCCGAATACCCTTATCGATTGTCATCGGCTTCTTCCCACACCGGTGCTGATCAATTTTATTTCACGATGTGGCAGTATCAGCGTGTATCACCTGCTCAGCCACTCTTGCGCCCTTTTCCGACTGCCCACACCATGAAAGCCATTATTGTCATAGCCTTCGTCCTGTCGGTCGCCTACGTCCACTTTCGCGGACGGGTCAGGCACAAGCTGGCTCGCCAGCTCAGCGACCACTCCACCTTTCTGGCCCCGATCAACGCCTTTCTCTACCTGTTTTCGAAGCTGCCCAACCGCCCCTACCTGCGCACCGAAGACTTCCCCGACCTGAGACCGCTGCAGACGCACTGGCAGGAAATCCGCGAAGAGGCCTTGGCCTTGTTGCGCCAGGGTGAAATCAAGCGTTCGGACGAGTTCAATGACCTGGGCTTCAACTCGTTCTTCAAGAGTGGCTGGAAGCGCTTCTACCTCAAGTGGTACGGCGAGCATCACCCCTCCGCCATGAAGCTGTGCCCGCGAACCACCGAGCTATTGAAGCAGATCGACTCGATCAAGGCGGCGATGTTC
>JARLJJ010000435.1 GCA_031291275.1 Formivibrio sp. | reverse complement strand
GCCGGACATCGCCGGCAAGAATCTGGCCAATCCACTGGCAACGATCCTGTCGGTGGCGATGATGCTGCGTTACTCCTTCAACGACGAAGTATCGGCAACGCGCATTGAAACGGCAGTGAAGAAAGTGTTGGCCGATGGCCTACGCACCGGTGACATCTACGAACCGGGCACCAAGAAAGTGTCTTGTTCGGAAATGGGCGATGCCGTGGTTGCGGCGCTTTAAGCCTTGAAATAGCTACCAGACAAAGGCACGGTTAACCAACCGTGCCTTTTTTTATCCTGGTTCATTGCCGTCTTTGCCCCACTGACGGCTGAGTACTATTGATCTGGCCAAGTGAAGTTTGAAGTTGCCGTCATACCGGCGAAGGCCGGTATCCAGCGTTTCTGCGGGGGTTGCAGCCTGGACCCCGGCCTTCGCCGGGGTGACGAATTAAAACTTTATCGTGTCGGATATATATTCTTGCGAGTCGTCGCCCCATGCAGCAATTGAGCTATCTGTTTATAAACGTGTTATTGCCGATTTTTTTGCAAGTGGGGGCGGGCTTCTGGTTGCAAAAACGCTTTTCGCCCGATATCAGCAGTTTCAGCAAGGTCCAGTTTTACGCGTTCATTCCGGCGATTGCCTTTACCAGTCTCTACAGTACGCAATTGGGCGGAGCCATGCTGTTGGCCATTGTGCTGTGCAATCTGTGCATCTTTGCCGTGTTGTATGGCGTGGCTTGGGTGGCGGTGCGGGCCGGGCGGCTTGATATGAGCAAACGCAATGCGTTCTACAATTCCGTGTGCATCTACAACAGCGGCAATTACTGCATTCCGCTGATCCAGCTGCTCTACAACACGCCGTTTTCCTATTCGGTGCAAATCGTGATTGTGCTGATCCAGTCGGCGATGACCAATACCTTTGGTATCTACAACACCGGGGCCAAGGGGCAAAAAATCGGGCAGTTGCTGAAAGTGGTCTTGCTGATGCCAACCACCTTGGCGATGCTGGCGGCGGTAGGCTTGCGTGTCACAGGCTTGCCGGTCTGGAAGCCGGTCATGGTGTCCTTGCAGGTGATGACGCAGGGCTTGGTGCCGCTGGCGCTGATTACGCTGGGCGCACAGCTTGCCATGGCAAAAATCAGCAAGTTTTCATTCGATGTTTATTGTTCCAGCTTGTTGCGTTTACTGATCGGGCCGCTGGTGGCTTGGGGGCTGGTAACCCTGTGGGGGATTCACGGCGTCGCGGCACAGGTGATTATTATTTGCTCAGCAGCGCCGTCAGCCGTGAATACCGTGCTGCTGGCGCTGGAATTCAAGGGCGACCCGGAGTTCGCCTCGCAAACCGTACTGGTTTCCACGCTGCTCAGCGCATTGACTGTACCGCTGGTGATCAGCTTTGCCTTGTTGTTTGCCTGAAGGGCGTGATTAACCGTTTAGCGGCATAGCTGCGTAGGTCGGAAAAGCGAAGCGCCTTCCGACAAGCTTTCTCAACCCGAATTACCTGGCTGAATCTACCCGCTCGCCTGCCGCTAAATCTGTGGGTGCCACAGCCCAATCCGCCGGGTAAATTCCTTGAGCCACGGCATGATGGAATGTGGAATGCGGCCAATCAGCCACGTGTTCCACCCAGCCGTGTTTCAGCGGATTGATATGCACGTAATCCAGATGCGCCGCATATTCTACCTCGTCCTGGATCGTATCTGCGTAGGTCGGAAAAGCGAAGCACCTTCCGACAAGCCATCTCGAAAAAATCACCCGTCCGAATCAGCCCGCTCTCCTGAGGCGAAATCCTCGGGCGCGGCGGCCCAATCCGCCGGGTAAATTCCTTGAGCCACGGCATGATGGAATGTGGAATGCGGCCAATCGGCCACGCGTTCCACCCAACCGTGTTTCACCGGATTGATATGCACGTAATCCAGATGTGCCGCATAGTCTGCCTCGTCCCGGATCGTATCTGCGTAGGTCGGAAAAGCGTAGCGCCTTCCGACAAGCCATCTCGAAAAATCACCCGGCTGAATTCACCCGCTCGCCTGCGACGAAATCTTCGGGCGCGGCGGCCCAATCCGCCGGGTAAATTCCTTGAGCCACGGCATGATGGAATGTGGAATGCGGCCAATCGGCCACGCGTTCCACCCAGCCGTGTTTCACCGGATTGATATGCACGTAATCCAGATGCGCCGCATAGTCTGCCTCGTCCCGAATCGTATGCTCCCAGAACCGCCGTTGCCAGATACCGCGCTCCCCGTTTTTCAGCCGGACGGGAGAGCGCCATTCGGTTTCCGGCAGGGCCTTGGCAAAGGCTTTCTTGATTTCGCGCCAGCGACCGGAATAATCGGCATCGCCTTCCGGCAACGTCCAGACCGCATGCAAATGATCGGGCAATATCACCCAGGCATCGATATGGAACGGCCGGCGATGTTTCACGGCCCGGACAGCATCGCGCAGCAGGTCGATCCGCTCAACCAGCAGCCGGCTTTGTCGATCCAGCAAGTTGACGGTGAAAAAACAAGTCCCGCCCGGCACGCGGTTGCGGCGGTAATCGCTCATGGCTTCAATGGGGTTCCAAACCGTGAATGTCGGAAGGCGCTTCGCTTTTCCGACCTACGCGCGTTGTTTGTTCCTCCAGTAGTTCGTGGTGTAGGCGAATGTCGTGACGGCGACCGACAGCACCATAATCACTGCGACTATTGCTGAAAACCAGAACAGCGTGCCCAAGTGGAAATACTCTGCTGCCCCGAGAGCACCGAAAGCAACAACCAGCCCCCAGAGATTCTGGTTCAGATTGATCTTGAATTGATCTTCAGCCGACATGAAGTTCCCCCATTGATACCTCGCGTATATTCGACCCCACCCCCCGCAGCCTAAACCCGTTAGCCATGAAGCCAAACCGGGTAAAACCGCCACAGGTGAAAGGTCGAGAGGTTTAAAACCTCATCCTGCCACAAAATCCATTTCGCAGGCCCGCGCCGCGCCAGATTCACTATCCCGCGATGCTAATTAGCGACAATTGCATCAGCCAGCGGCGTCACCGTCACCTTGACTTCCATCTTGTCGAGCGAAGCCCCGGCGAGGATGCCGCGCAGGGGAGAGACATCGCCGAAATCGCGCCCCCAGGCCAGGGTAATGTGATGGGTGTCGACGCGCAAATTGTTGGTTGGATCGAGTTCCACCCAGCCTTGCGGCGGGCAATACACGGCGACCCAGGCATGCGAGGCATCGGCGCCTGTCAGCCTCGGCTGGCCGGGGGGCGGATCGGTGCGCAGGTAGCCGCTCACATAGTGCGCGGCCAGTCCGAGCGAGCGCAGGCAGCCGATCATGATGTGGGCGAAGTCCTGGCAGACGCCCTGGCGCTGGTGAAATGCGGTCAGCATCGGCGTGGCCACGGCGGTGCTGCCCGGCGAATAGGTGAACTCGTGGTGGATTTTCTGCATCAAGGCTTCGGCTCCGGCCAGCAGCGGAAGGCCCGGGGTGAAGCAGTCTGCAGCGTACTGGCTCAGCTCATGTTTGATGCGTACGTAGGGCGATTCGGTCCGGTAGCGCAGTGCATTGAGCTGTTCTGCACGCCGCGGCTTGCCCTGGTAGGCCAGCATGTCGCGCACGGTTTCCCAGGGTAAAGACGCTGAATAGGTAAACTGGCTGCGCGGTACGATGCGTACCTGCATATCGGTCGATACCGTGAGATGCTTATAGGGGGTGTCGATTTCGGCCCGGCACACCGGGTTGCCGAAGGCATCGAAGCTGTTGTCCAGCAGGCTTGGTTCGGTGGAAAAATGCAGCGTGTGGGCCAGCCTCTCCTGCCAATCGGTGGCGCGTGGCGTCATGTGCAAGAGATGGCGCGACAGCGTCACCGGGCCAAGATAGTGGTAGGTTGTCTGGTGTTCAATCCGGTAAACGTAGCGGTTCATGTCAGGATGGCCTGCAATGGCGGATCGGTATGCGTAAACAGCTTGAGCGATATGCGGTCAGAGCAGCGTCCTGCCGCGTGCGCCAGGGCTTGTAGTTGATTTGACAGGCGCTCTCGTTCAAGTTGCGCCCGGTCGCTTTCCCCATCGAGCTCGGCCAGGTCTACGGCATCGATGACCGGCAATACGGGCAATAGATCCTGCTCGACGGGGATGCCCAAGGATTCAGCCATTTCGCCATACATCATGCGGATGACATGGCATTGGAAAGCCAGCGCCCGCGGGTTGGAGCGATCACGGATCAAGAGATCGAGCGTGCTGCTGGTCTGCGGAATCGACAGGTAGCGGGTACGGTAGGTGATCGTGCAGTCGCCCACGTCGAGCAGCCATTCCAGCACCGGTTGCGAGAGCTGTTTGCCTTCGGTCAGGCATTTTGCCATCAGGCTGGCAAAGAAATGCAGTCGCTCCAGGCGTCGCCCCAACATCAGCAGACGCCAACTGTTTTCACGCGTCATATTGTCCAGCGCAAAACCTGCCAAGCCCGCCATGGCCAGAACCAGTTCATCCAGAATCTCGCCTGAGTCCACGTCCTGGCTGATCTGTTCGTTGAAGCGACGATTCACATTCATCAACGCATGCCAGTTCTCGGCCGAAAGCCGGCTGCGTACCTGTCCGCCGCACCAGAGCAAGCTTTGCATATTGGCCACCAAGCCGTAAGGCAGCGTCGCATCCAGGAAATTGTGCCCATCTTCAGGCAATAAACCGAATTCCCGGCAGATGGCCTCTGCCTCCGGCTGGATCGGGTTGTCGGTTTGATTGCCTTGGGGGTTGGCAAATGTCGCGCGTAACAGTCGGATCTTGTCTTCGCAACGTTCGGTGTAACGCCCCAGCCAGAACAGGTTTTCAGCCTGGCGTGAAGGCAGTTCATCATGGCGCACGGGTAGGTGTTTGATGCTGGGTTTGTATTTCTCGGGCTGCCAATTCTGAATCCATACATCCTTGCTGCTGCCGCCGCGCTGCATCGAGATCACATCAACATCGGCCTCCCCGGCAATTCGCGCGAGTCCCCCGGGCATGACCCGGTAACCTTCAGGCGTGGCGACAGCGTAAACGCGTAAACCCAAGGTGCGTGCAACCAGACCCTTGCCATCGTCGCGCCAGGTTGGCGCTTGTGAGAGAGAAAGGCGTTCTTGCGCAACCAGGGTATGGGGGCGATTTTGCAGGCGTTCGATGACCTGTTCGCGCAAGGCCTTGTCCATGTTGGCGCCAAATACCGGCTCGAAATGCTGGGTGGGGTAGGTGGGCTTGAGGACAAGCTGGTCGAGATGCTCCAGGACATGTTCACGGGCTGGCTTCTCTCCACACCACCAACTGGCGACGGAAGGGAGCAGTAATTCCTGGCCGATCAGGTGCTGGGCCAGGCCCGGAAGAAAGCCGTGCCATGCCGGCGATTCCAGCACGCCCGTTCCCAACGGATTGGAAAGGGTCACGCGGCCGGCGCGCAATGCGGTCAGTAAGCCGGGAACGCCGAGGGCGGAATCGCCACGCAGTTCGACCGGGTCGCAGTAGTCATCATCCAGCCGGCGCAAAATACCGTGTACCCGATGCAAGCCGGACAGGGTTTTCAGGTAGACCGTATCGCCGCGTACGGTCAGATCAAGGCCTTCCACCAGCGGTAATCCCAGACGGCGGGCGATATAGGCGTGTTCGAAATAGGTTTCGTTGAGATGGCCCGGTGTCAGTACCACGGCCAGCGCAGGTTCGTCAGGCGGTGCCAGGCAAAGCAGGTGATCGCGCAAGGTGGCAAAAAAATCGAGCAGGGGCGGGGGGCGCAAGCGCGCCATGGCATCGGGCAACACCCGGCTCAATATCTGGCGGTTTTCCAGTGCATAACCCGCGCCGGAAGGTGTTTGCGTCCGGTCGGACAATACCCACCATCGACCATCGGCGGCACGGGCGAGATCGACGGCATACACCGGTAGCCAATGTCCGGCAGGCAGTGTGATGCCGTGACAGGGCCAAAGAAAATTAGGATGGCCAAAAGCCAGTTCGGCGGGAATCAAGCCATCAGCAAGCAATTGCTGCGGGCCATAAAGATCAGCTAGCAAGGCATCAAGCAGCCCGGCACGCTGAATCACACCTGCTTCAATCGTGGCCCATTCTTCGGCGGGCAGCGCCAGCGGCAGGGGGTCGAGCAGCCAGGGGCGATCGGCTCCCTTGGGGTCGGCATAGACGTTATAGGTCACCCCATTCTCGGCGATCATCTGCCGCGTCAAGGCCAATCCCCGGGTAATGTCTGCCGGGGATGTGGCTTGCAATGGCTGTATCAAGGCCTGCCAATGCGGGCGCAATTGGTGGTCGGCATCCAGCATTTCATCGTAATGCTGGCTGGATGCCGGGTAGGAATAAAAATCGGCTAACTTCGTCATCAGCTCATTATATTGCAGATCGTCGATGATTCCGTTTGCGGTTATGTGCGACGTAGATCGAGCGTAAATGGGTGCTCGAGCGACGGGTTAGTAGGTTCGGGGGTGGCGCATGCGCCTGGGGTATGCCCCATGCGGAAGAAACGCGCCAGTCTGCGGCTTTCTGCTTCAAAGGCATTGACCGGGAGATCTTCGTAATTGCTGCCGCCTGGATGCTGCACATGATACTGGCAGCCGCCGAGCGAGCGCCCCATCCAGCTATCGATCAGATCGAAAGTCAACGGGGCATGGACGCCAATGGTGGGATGCAGGCACGAAGCGGGTTGCCAGGCCCGATAGCGGACCGCACCGACATACTCCCCGACCTTGCCCGTGGGGCGCAATGGGACGGTTTTGCCATTACAGGTCAAGCTGTAGCGATCCGGTGTCAAGCCGCTTACCCATATCTGCAAACGTTCCAGGGAAGAATCGACATAGCGCACGGTGCCGCCGGGTGCGCCTTGCTCGCCCAGGACATGCCAGGGTTCCAGTGCATGGCGCAATTCCAGATCAATGCCTTTGACGGAAAAATCGCCGACCTTGGGGAATCTGAATTCAAAATGCGGAGCAAACCAGCTTCCGTCAACGGGATAGCCGCTTTCGTTGAGTTCGGTGATGACATCGGCAAAGTCTTGCTCGACAAACCAGGGCATCAGGAAGCGGTCGTGCAGCTCGGTGCCCCAGCGCGCCAGTCGGGCTGGTGCGTAGGGCTCCTGCCAGAAGCGGGCGATGAGTGCACGCAGCAGCAGTTGCTGGGCAAGACTCATTTGCGCATGCGGCGGCATTTCAAATGCACGAAGTTCCAATAAGCCTAGCCGGCCCGTCGGGCCATCGGGCGAGTAAAGCTTGTCGATACAGAATTCGGCCCGGTGGGTATTGCCGGTGACATCTACCAGCAGATTGCGCAGCAGCCGGTCAACCAGCCAGGGCGGGCAATCCTGACCGACGGGCGGAAATTGGCTAAAAGCGACTTCCAGCTCGTAGAGGGCATCGTTGCGGGCTTCGTCTACCCGCGGCGCCTGTGAGGTCGGGCCGATGAACAGTCCGGAAAACAGGTAAGAAAGCGAGGGGTGGTTGTGCCAATAGGCAATCATGCTCCTGAGCAGATCGGGCCGGCGCAGCCAGGGCGAATCCGCTGGCGTGGCGCCACCCAGTACAAAGTGGTTGCCTTCGCCGGTGCCCACATGGCGACCATCGATCATGAATTTCTCGGTGGTCAGTCTGGATAGATGCGCT
The DNA here is from genome assembly GCA_031291275.1 of Formivibrio sp. Classification (GTDB taxonomy): domain Bacteria; phylum Pseudomonadota; class Gammaproteobacteria; order Burkholderiales; family Chitinibacteraceae; genus Formivibrio. Next base: position 59,344 of record JARLJJ010000435.1, on the reverse strand, counting down.
TGTTCGTAAAGATGGGTGGTGCGTTCGACCAGTTCATCCCAACTGCTGGCGGGATGAACGTTCACCTCGATCACGCCGGGATCGGGCGTGATGCTGAAGTGATTGAGGCGCGGGTCTTGCGGTGGCGCATAACCTTCGAGCAAAACCGGGCAGCTTCTTGATGCCGCAGTGGCCTCAATCGCAGTCACCAGGGCCAGATAATCTTCCAGCGCACTGGCCGGCGGCATGAACAGATAGAGGATACCGTTGCGTACTTCGGCGCACAGCGCAGTACGCGTCAATTCCGCCGCCGATTCTCCGGCTTGTGGCGGAGCGATGGGCGTACTCGCGGCCAGGCTTCGATTGGCTACGTTTCGGCGAATGGTGCTCGTCGCAGGCAATGCAGCAAAGTCCTGGTGCGGATCGGGTTCATGCAGCCAAGGATATTCTGCTGCCTTGACCCAAGGCTGGGAATCCAGCGGCAGGCGATAACCCAGTGGCGAATCTCCAGGCACCAGATAACAGCGGTCGCCGCGCTGGAACCAGGGGCTGCTCTGCCAGCGCTTGCCGGCGGCATCTCTGCCAACCGGAAGCACATGACCGACCACCGCATCGAGTCCTTGGCTGAAAACCTTGGCCAAGCGGGCACGTTCCAGCGGATCGTCCAGTTTGGAATCAAGCGGGTCAACGTTGACGGGGAGTTGGCGTTCGCGCCACAGGTAATAAAAGGCGTCTTCGAACGTTGGGAATACCCATTGCGGGTTCAATCCCAGCCGCTCGGCAACTTCGATCAAAAACGGCCCCGTATCGGCGGTCGTGGCATAGCCGGGTTTGCTCTCGTCGGCAATCAGCGCCGGATTCTGCCAGATGTCTTCTCCGTCGCGGCGCCAGAAGCAGTTGAGCGACCAGCGCGGAAGCTGTTCGCCGGGATACCACTTCCCCTGACCAAAATGCACCAGGCCGGCAGAGCCGTATTTCTGCTTCATGCGTTGGTAGAGGTCGACGGCATATTTGCGTTTGGTCGGACCCAGCGCCGCCGTATTCCACTCGTCAGCATCCGGTTCGTCGATGCCGATGAAGGTCGGTTCCCCGCCCATGGTCAGACGGACATCCAGGCGCGCCAGATCGGCGTCGATCTGGTGACCCAATGCTTCAATCTTGGCCCATTGCTGCTCGGTGTAGGGTTTGGTAACGCGCGGAGCTTCCCAGATGCGACTGACATGCATCGTGTGTTCGAAAGTGCTTTCGCAAGGTTCCACCAGGCCGCTGATTGGGGCTGCGCTGGAGGGTTCAGGCGAACAGGCCAGGGGAATATGGCCTTCGCCTGCCATCAGTCCGGATGTCGGATCGAACCCGATCCATCCCGCGCCTGGCAGATAGACCTCGCACCAGGCATGCAGGTCAGTGAAGTCGGCTTCCGGACCGCTGGGGCCATCCAGTGATTTCACATCGGCGGTGAGCTGGATCAGGTAACCCGAGACAAAACGTGCCGCGAGCCCGACGTGGCGCAAAAGTTGAACCAGCAGCCATGCTGAATCCCGGCACGAGCCCGACGCATTGCTCAGTGTTTCCTGCGGTGTTTGCACGCCCGGTTCGAGCCGGATCAGGTAACGAATATCGTTCGATAACCGCCGGTTGAGATTTACCAGGAAATCGATGGTGCGTTGCGGTGTTTTGTCGATGGTTGCCAAGTAATTGTTGAACAACGGCCCGACGGATACACGCTGCATATACGGGGCCAGTTCGCTGCTTTCCTCTTTCTGGTAGGCAAAAGGAAAGGTCTGGGCATGCTCTTCCAGGAAGAAATCGAAAGGGTTAAGTACGGCCATCTCGACGATCAGATCGACTTCGATTCGCAGTTCCCGTGTTTTCTCCGGAAAAACCAAGCGGGCCAGATAATTGGATTGCGGATCTTGTTGCCAGTTGACGAAATGCTCGCCCGGCGTGGCACGCAGCGAATAGGAAAGAATCCGCGTGCGGCAATGGGGCGCCGGGCGCAGGCGCACAATTTGCGGTCCGAGGCTGATGGGGTGATCGTACAGATAATGACTGACGTGATTCAGGGCGACATGGATAGACACTGCGTGCTCTCCTGATGATGCAATGCTTGCTCGATGGGAGGAAACGCTGGTTTATTGCCTGCGTCGGCGACTAATTCATTTCTCTACCTAAGCAAGACTCAATCCAGGCGTAAAACGGGGTATTCCGGATGAACCGGCACCAGTCTGGCGCGTTTGTGTGACAGTAGTAATGAATGTGCCTGATTTCAATGCACGCATGACCAACGCCGAGGGGCCGGTTACAATCCGCACCTCGTTTCTGTTACCGAAGCTTTGCCCATGAAAACAATCAATCAGCGACTTGCCATCGAACTTGCCTGCCGCGAAGCCCAAGTGCTCGCTGCGGTACAACTGCTGGACGAAGGTGCCACCGTGCCTTTTATTGCCCGCTACCGCAAAGAAGTGACGGGGAGTTTGGATGATACGCAGTTGCGCTTGCTGGAAGAGCGGCTGCGCTATTTGCGTGAGCTGGAAGAGCGGCGCATTGCGGTGATAGAGAGCGTGCGCGAGCAGGGAAAACTGACGGATGAATTGCACGTCCAGTTGCTGGAAGCAGACAACAAGCAACGGCTGGAAGATCTGTACCTGCCGTATAAGCAGAAGCGCCGCACCAAGGCGCAAATCGCCCGCGAGGCAGGCTTGGCGCCTTTGGCAGAAAGCTTGCTGGCCAATCCGGAACTGAATCCGGAATCGGAAGCTGCAGCATACGTGGATGCGGCAAAAGGCGTGGCCGATATCAAGGCGGCACTGGATGGCGCCCGTGCCATCCTGATTGAGCATTTCGCTGAAGACGCTACTTTGATTGGTCAATTGCGCGATTTCCTCTGGAGCAATGCCTTGGTGAAAACGGGTGTGGCCGAGGGCAAGACCGAGGAGGGGGCCAAGTTCTCCGACTACTTCGATTACCATGAGCCTATCCGCGAGATGCCTTCTCACCGTGCGCTGGCCGTTTTACGCGGTCGCAACGAAGGCGTGTTGAATGTCGCGCTCCTTTTGCCGGAAGAGCTCGAAGCGGGTGGCAGACCAAACAGTCCTGGCGTATGTGAGCAAAGAATTGCCCAACGCTTCAAGATTGCCAATGCAGGGCGTGCCGCCGATAAGTGGCTGCAAGACACGGTGCGTTTGACCTGGCGCGCCAAGATTTTTCTGAGCCTGGAAACCGAGCTGCTTGGCCAGGTGCGCGAAGCGGCGGAAACCGAAGCGATCAAGGTTTTTGCCACCAACCTGAAAGATCTGATGCTGGCGGCGCCAGCGGGACCGAAAGCGACGCTGGGCCTCGATCCGGGTCTGCGTACCGGGGTAAAGGTGGCGGTGGTCGATACCACGGGCAAGCTGGTCGATACCGCAACTATCTATCCGCACGAGCCACGTCGGCAGTGGGATGAATCGATTGCAATCCTTGCCGCACTTTGCGCCAGGCATCGGGTACAACTGATTGCTATTGGCAATGGCACGGCCAGCCGCGAAACCGACAAGCTGGCGATCGAGCTGATCAAGAAGTACCCGGAACTGTCCATGCAGAAGCTGGTGGTGTCGGAAGCCGGGGCCTCGGTGTATTCGGCCTCGGAACTCGCCGCACGCGAATTTCCGGAGCTGGATGTGAGCCTGCGCGGCGCGGTTTCCATTGCCCGCCGCCTGCAAGATCCGCTGGCCGAGCTCGTCAAAATCGATCCGAAAGCGATTGGCGTGGGCCAGTACCAGCACGATGTGAATCAAAACGAGCTCGCGCGCATGCTTGATGCGGTGGTCGAGGATTGCGTGAATGCGGTGGGCGTGGATGTGAATACGGCATCTGTTGCCTTGCTGGCGCGGGTATCGGGCCTGACCGCGTCACTGGCCGCCAATATTGTCAGTTACCGCGATGCGCAAGGCGCTTTTCGCAATCGCCGGGATATTTTGAAAGTGCCACGCATGGGCGAAAAAACGTTCGAGCTGGCTGCCGGATTCATGCGTATCAACGATGGCGATAATCCGCTCGATGCGTCGGCCGTGCACCCGGAAGCTTATCCATTGGTTGAGAAAATTCTGGCGCGCGTTCAGAAGGCAGTGAAAGCCATCATTGGTGACGGTGCATTTGTCCGAACCCTCAATCCGGCAGAGTTCACCGATGAAAAGTTCGGTTTGCCGACGGTAAAAGACATTTTGGCCGAGCTGGAAAAGCCTGGTCGGGACCCGCGTCCCGAGTTCAAGACCGCAAGCTTTGCCGAGGGTGTGGAAGGGCTGAACGATCTGAAAGAAGACATGGTGCTCGAAGGTGTGGTGACCAATGTTACCAACTTTGGTGCATTCGTCGATATTGGTGTGCATCAGGACGGGTTGGTGCATATTTCGGCACTGGCCAATCGTTTTGTGAAGGATCCGCGCGAAGTGGTCAAGGCTGGCGACGTGGTCAAGGTCAAGGTGCTTGAAGTCGATATCAAGCGCAAACGGGTTGCGCTGACCATGCGTTTATCTGATAGTGCTCGCGATCATGCCGGCAGTGGCGAGATCCGTCGCGAGCCGGGCAATGCCAAGGTTCGCAAAGAGATCAATCGCCAACCAGAGCCTCAAGGCGCCATGGCCGCTGCATTGGCTGGTTTACGCAACAAACACTGACAAGAGGTTTTTCCGTTCTGATCGCGGAAAGGCCATAATAGCGACATTGGCATGTGATGCTCATGCTGAAACCAATTACTTTGTAAGGAGGAGCGCGATGGCGCTGATCGAGAGCTGCGAAAATTTTACTGTGGGGCATGAGCTGATCGATGCAGACCATCGAGCCTTGATCAATCATTTGAACCTGCTGTATGCAGCGGTGGCGGCAAATGCAGGTATCGAGGAGCAATCGCGACTGCTTGAGGCTTTGATTACCAGCACCGAAACCCACTTCAAACATGAAGAAGCCCTGATGAGCAAAATGGGTTTTGAAGGTTTGGCCAAGCACAAAGCCGAGCACGATATGTTGTTGGACGAAGTGCGCGAGTTGCAAGTGCGTTTCAATTCCGGTTCAATTACACTCACGGATAGTTGGTTCGATTACCTGTCTGAATGGTTGAATTTTCATACGGTAACGACGGATAAAAAGCTCGCTGATGCGGTGGCAAGGGCGGACAAATAACTCGGGAGTAATGAAAGCATGGCTTTGTATCAGTGGGATGACACGCTGAGCGTGGGCAATCAGAATATAGACGATGATCACAAGCAGCTGATTGATCTGGCTGCAAGCTTGAATGAAGCCATGCGAGCAGGAAAGGGCAAGGATGTCGTCGGCCAGATTCTGGATGATCTGATCAAAAGTACCGAGAGCCATTTCGAGCGCGAAGAAGGCTTTATGCGTGAAATCAACTACGTGGATTTCCAATCGCACAAGGCAGAGCACGAGCGGCTGGTCAAGGAAGTCAAAGACTTGCAAGCTCGTTTCGAGGCCGGATCTATCACGATTACGGTCAGTGTTGGCAATTTCCTGGCCGACTGGCTGCGCAACCATATTCAGGGCCTGGACAAAAAATTGGCCAAAGCAATTGTTGCAGCGCACTCGTGAATAACCGGGAGCCAGTCAAAACCGCCGGATTTACCGGCGGTTTTTTTATGCCCAAGAAGGTCGCCTGCTTATTGCAGGCCAGGGGAGTATGTCAGGCCAACAAATTCAGGGAAATCAGTGATGATTCCATGGATGCCAAACTCGGTGCAGAAAATGTGTTCGTAATCAGTTTCTGCGCCATATACCCAATTTTTGAATCCCAGCAATGAAGCTTGCTGTTGTAAGCCAGGATCAAGCGCTTCATAGTCCCAGACCAAGGTGCGCAACCGTGGGAATGGTATGGCTGGATAGAGGACTGCATTGAGGGCGGACGGGCGGTGAGCAATGAGTAAGCCGCATTCAACGTCCAGGGTTTCTGCTGCTTCGATAATCAATTCGTGCCGAATCGACGTGAGTAAAATATTGCGCTGACCCGCAAGCGTTTCCAGAAGAGCAAAAGTGGCCGGCGCTGCAGCGGGTGTTTTGATCTCGATATTCCAGAAGGCCTCAGGAAAAGCTTCCAATGATTCCTGAAGTGTCGGAACCAGATAACCCACTTCAATAGAGAGTTCACTGCGCGTCAGTGCTGCAACGGGTAGACCGTTGGGTGTTGTACGGTCGTGAAACAGGACCAATTCTCCATCGGCAGAAAGACGAACATCGGTTTGTATTCCATTAAAACCTGCAGCCAAGGCGCAGGCAAAGGCGGCCAAGGTATTTTCCGGGAGAAGATGGGATAAGCCACGATGGGCAATCAGGTGCATGAGATACGCTACACTCTTAATCACATGCTTACATAATAGAACGCCCATAAATGAGTGGTGTGAAATGATCAGGATGAAGCGATGAGTGTGCATGCCGGGTGGCGCGTCATGCGAGATTATCGGCACGAATGGCTGCGTGCGGATCTGCTGGCCGGCATTAGTGTCGGCGTGCTGGCCATTCCCTCGGTGATTGCATATGCCGAATTGGCTGGCTTGCCGCCACAAACCGGGTTGGTGACGGCTGTACTCGGGATGCTGGCCTATGCTTTATTCGGGGCTTCGCGCCAGATTATTGTCGGGCCGGATGCGGCAATTGCATTGCTGATCGCGGCAGGTGTGGGGCCCTTGGCTGGTGGCGATCCTTGGCGAGCTGCAGGATTGGCCAGCTTGCTGGCAATAATGGTCGGTGTGTTCATGCTGCTGGCCGCGCTGGCCCGTCTTGGTGCCATGGCCGATCTCTTGTCCAAGCCTATTCTTACCGGGTTTATGCAAGGTGCTGCGTTGATACTGATCGTGACCCAGTTCGCCAAAATGGGACGGGTCGAATTGCAACAAACAGATTTCCTGCCCCGTGTTCTCGAATTTGTTCAGGCCTATCCGCATTGGCATGGTTTTACCGTGTGGATGGGGTTGTTCGTGCTGGTGGTGTTTGGGCTGTTGCGCCGCTTTACCCCCAAATGGCCAGCGCCGCTTATTGTGTTTGCGATCCTGATCGTTCTGGATTTTGTTGTGGATTTTCGGCGTTTGGGCCTGCAGATGGTTGGGCCCTTGCCTGTGCCGGAGCTGGGCTTTTCCCTACCCACCATTGGCTTGCATGAAATCAGTCTGTTATTGCCAGCGGCGATTGGTATCGTGTTACTGGCAATGCCCGAGGGAATCTTGCTGGCGCGGGCCTTTGCCGAGCGCAACCATGAGGAAAGTGATGCTAATCAGGAATTGGCGGGGATAGGCGGAGCGAACTTGCTGGCGGGCTTGTTCGGTGGCTTCGCTCTTGGCGCCAGTCAGTCGCGTACCACTTTAAACGATGCAGTTGGGGCGAAAAGTCAATTGGCCGGGCTGGTCGCGGCCTTGCTTATCGGATTGTTCCTGTTCTTTCTGACTGCGCTGCTTAACCATCTGCCGGCTGTTGCGGTGGCTGCTCTGCTGATTCATGCGGGGCTACACCTGCTGGAGCCGCGTGCCATGCGCCATCTCTTTACGCTGGATCGTGCGGCAGGCTGGTTCGCCGTGTTAACGGCCATGGGCGTGCTGTTCGTTGGGGTTGTACCTGGAATATTGGTAGGTATTCTGCTTTCGTTGATCCGGGTGATCCAGTCGTTTTCCCGTCCCTTTGATGCCATGCTGTGCGAAGTGGCTGGACGTGGCGGTTACCACGATGTCGGTGAGGCTGAAGCTGACGGCAGCTATTGCACCTTGCCGGGGCTGATTGTCTATCGATTCTATGCGCCATTGCTGTTTGCCAATGCCAATTATTTTGTGGAGCGCTTGCGAGAACTCGTGGCGCATAACCCGGATGTGCGCTGGGTTGTGATTGACGCGCAAGCGATGGTGGAGACAGATGTAACGGCTGCCGAGCAGCTGTTGTCATTCCATCGCGAACTGCGTGCTAAAGGCATTCATTTACGCTTTGCTCGCTGCAACAGACCATTGCGCATATCGTTTGCACGTTTCGGCGTCGTTGAGGCCCTCGGGCAAGATCATTTTTATGATCATCTGGATGAAGCGATTGAGGATTTTCGCGTTGAAAGTGGGCAACCTGCGAGGCATATAAGTGTTTAAGCCGATAGGTATCGTCTACACTTCATGGTGCCGCTGACGGCTATCAAAACTACGACAGGAGTCTTCACATGATTGCAGCACGTTTTGCCTTAATGGGCTTGGCCGCCCTGTTTGCCGGTAATGTTTATGCCGCCAATGCACAACAAACCAAAATGGCTACCTGTAACAAGGACGCGACTGCGAAAGCCCTCAAGGGCGATGCACGTAAGGCATTCATGAGTGATTGCCTGAAGGCCAAGCCGGCGTCAGCTCCTGTGGCTGCACCAACTCAGCAGGAAAAGATGAAGACCTGCAACAAGGATGCCGGCGAAAAAATGCTCAAGGGCGATGCGCGCAAGAAGTTTATGAGTGAGTGCCTCAAGAAATAAGAGGCGATTGAGCAAACCAAGTTATTCCTGTGCTTGAATCGGTCGGGCGGCTTGAAAAATAGCTGCCCGCCGCCATTTCTGAAGCTGAACTTTCAATAATATGGAACATGACATGCCCAATCTTGATGACCTTCAGTCCGCGCTTGCCTCCTTGATCGATCCGGAAACCGGCAAGGATTATGTTTCTGCCAAGTGCGTAAAGAACCTCAAACAAGACGGTGGGCAGGTTAGTCTGGAAATTGTACTGGGCTATCCGGCGCAAAGCCGATTCGATCAGGTTCGCGCCCAGGTAGTGGGTGCATTGTTGCGTGTATCGGGCGTGATTTCCGTCAGTGTGGATGTCTCGAGCCAGATTATTGCGCATGCCGTGCAGCCAGGCGTGAAGTTGCTGCCGGGGGTGAAGAACATAATCGCCGTGGCCAGTGGCAAGGGCGGGGTGGGGAAATCCACGACGGCGGCTAATCTGGCCCTGGCCTTGGCGGCGGAAGGTGCACAGGTGGGTTTGTTGGATGCGGATATCTACGGTCCATCCCAGCCGCTGATCATGGGTGTAGCGGGCCAGCAGCCTGAAACTGATGGACAACACATCCTGCCGCTGCAAAATTACGGTGTCAAAGTGATGTCGATCGGCAGCATGATCGATCCGGAACAGCCAATGGTCTGGCGCGGCCCGATGGTGACCCAGGCCTTGACTCAGCTTCTCAATGATACCGAATGGGGCGAGATTGATTATCTGGTGATCGATTTGCCGCCAGGTACGGGGGATATTCAACTGACCCTTTCGCAGAAAGTCCCCGTAACGGGCGCCATCATTGTTACCACGCCGCAGGATATTGCGCTGCTCGATGCACGCAAGGGGCTGAAAATGTTCGACAAGGTTGGCGTGCCGATCCTGGGTATCGTTGAAAATATGAGCATGCACGTCTGCTCAAATTGCGGACATGTCGAACCGATCTTTGGCGAAGGTGGCGCGGCGCGCATGAGTGCTGATTATCACGTCGATCTTCTGGGCCAGCTTCCTTTGGATCTGTCTATCCGGGAGGGGGCTGATGCGGGCAAGCCGAGTGTGGCGGCCGATCCTGATGGCCGAATTGCCGGCTTGTATAAAGCCATTGCGCGCAAGGTTGCGGTGAAAGTGGCAGAAAAGGCACGCGATTACAGCAGCAAATTCCCCACGATTGTGATCCAGAAGTAAGTCAAAACAAAGGCGGCCTTGGCCGCCTTTGTTTATGCAATCAAGCGTTCCAGCGTTTTTTCAAATACTTCCCGGATTTTCTCCAGGTCTTCAACGCCCACGCATTCGTCAATTTTGTGGATAGTGGCATTCAGTGGGCCGAATTCGACCACTTCCGGGCAGTGCTTGGCGATAAAGCGTCCATCCGAGGTGCCTCCGCTGGTCGAGAGGGCAGGCGTGACGCCACAGGCAGCGCCGACAGTTTCGCGCATTACGTCGACCAAGGCGCCGCTGTCAGTCAAATAGGGTTCCCCAGAGAGCACCCATTCCAGCGTGTAGCGCAGTCCGTGATGATCAAGGATTTCATGCACACGTGCTTTCAGTCCTTCCTCTGTGCTGGCTGTCGAGAAACGGAAATTGAAGAGCGCCTCGATAGTGCCGGGAATCACGTTGGTTGCGCCGGTTCCGCTGTGAATATTGGAGACTTGCCAGGTGGTCGGCGGGAAATAGGTATTGCCTTGATCCCATACGGTGGTGGCTAATTCTGCGAGTGCAGGCGCAATCCGATGGATTGGATTTTCGGCCAGGTGTGGGTAGGCAATATGGCCTTGAATGCCATGCACTGTGAGCGTGCCGGAAAGCGAACCGCGGCGGCCGTTTTTGATGGTGTCGCCCACGACCTTTTCACAGGTGGGTTCGCCGACAATGCAGTAGTCAATGGCTTCACCGCGCGCTTGCAGTGCTTCAATGACGCGCACGGTGCCTTCTACCGCCGGGCCTTCCTCGTCGGAGGTTAGCAACAGAGCGATAGAACCTTTGGGATCCGGGTGTTTTTGCAGGAAATTTTCAACGGCCACGATAAATGCGGCGATCGAACCTTTCATGTCGGCCGCGCCGCGGCCATAGAGCGTGCCATCGACGACTTCGGCGGCAAAGGGCGGATTTTTCCAACGTTCGGCCGGCCCGGTTGGCACTACGTCGGTATGCCCGGCAAATACCAGTACGGGGCCCTTGTCGCCGCGGCGAGCCCACAAGTTGCGTACGTCTTCGCGTGGCATATGCTCGTTGGTAAAACCAAGCAGGGCAAGGCGGTCGGCAATGTATTGCTGGCAGCCGGCATCTTCAGGCGTAACTGAAATGCGGCGGATCAATTCTTGGGCGAGTTCGAGGGTCGGGGAGGTCATCGGAGCAAGGTCTCATAGAGGTTGGGTTTGAATCCGACGAATATCCTACCATCCTTGTCAAGAACCGGCCGCTTGATGACAGAGGGCGTAGCCAGCATCAGGTCGATGGCTGCCTCTGCATTGACGATACTTGCCTGCGTGGCAGAATCCAGCTTGCGCCAGGTGGTGCCCTGCCGGTTAACGAGTGGCTCCCAGCCTGTTTCTGCGATCCAGGCTTGCAGGTGTTCTCGTGTAATGCCTTGTTTCTTGAAGTCGTGAAATTCGTATGGCTGACGATGATCTTCCAGCCAGGTGCGGGCTTTTTTGACCGTGCTGCAGTTGGGGATTCCGTAAAGTTTCATGAGTCTTTTCGCAGAAAAAGTACATCTGGCTTGGGTGTGTGGGCTGATTCAATGCAGTGACGTATCAAACATCAATGTGTCGCCCTCAGTCTTGTCTTGTTTGGGGGCGGTAGCCGTGGGGCGATGCTGTGCTTCCTTTTCTTGTACGCTTTGAGCGTTGTTCACCATCCAGGAGAGGTTGGTGGCGGAATCCGCATTGCGCAGCGCTTCGTCCAGGTCGATTTCGCCATCGCGATAGAGTCGATAAAGCGATTGTTCAAAGGTTTGCGAACCTTCGGTCAAGCTTTGCTCCATGGCTTCTTTGATCTTCGAGAGCTCGCCTGTGCGGATCAATTCGGCGATATAACTGGTGTTGAGCATGATTTCAACTGCCGGGATCAATTGACCGGCTTTATTGCGGACCAGTCGCTGCGAGATCACGGCGCGTAGTGCGTTGGACATATCGTAAAGCAGGCTTTCCCGCGCATCGAGCGGGAAGAAATTTACTATCCGCGATAGCGAGTGATAACTGTTGTTGGCGTGCAGCGTGCTGATGCACAGATGGCCTGCCAGCGCATATTGCAGCGCATAACTCATGGTGGCGGGATCGCGCACTTCGCCAATCATCAGGACATTGGGCGCTTCACGCATGGCATTTTTCAATGCTTCGGAATAACTGCGGGTATCAGTACCGATTTCGCGCTGGTTAACCAGTGATTTTTTGTGTGAGTGGATAAATTCGACCGGGTCTTCCACGGTCAGAATGTGGCCGTTGTGGTTTTCATTGCGGTAATCGATCATGGCAGAAACGGTTGAGGATTTGCCCGAGCCTGTTGCACCAACGACCAAGACAATCCCGCGTTTTTCCATGACCAGGTTCTTGAGGATTTCCGGCATGCGCAACGATTCAATCGAGGGGGCTTTGGGCTGGATAAAGCGCACGACCATGGCGACCGAGCCGCGGCTTTTGAAGATATTGATCCGGTAATTGCCCGTGCCCGGAATTTCATAACCCATATTGAGTTCAAGATCGCGCTCGAAGGCGGCAATGCGTTCGGGGGTGAGTAGTTGATAAACCAGTTGCTTGACATGCTCGGCACTCAGCAGCTGATTGTTGACTGGATAACATGTCCCTTGGATCTTGATGATAATCGGCGAGTTGGCCGAAAGAAAAATGTCGGAGGCATTACGTTCTGCCATGAGTTTGAAAAAAGGCAAGAGGTTCATTGATGCAATCCTGATCAAAGTGGCTTCCTGTGAGGGATTTTAGATTACCTGTCTCCTCTCGGGGTGGACTTATTGTATGGAGAAGCGCCCTCGCTGACCATCTACGGTGTGGAATCGTTGTTATTGTGTCAGGTGGTGCGCAGAGTTTCCTTCGAGTTTAAGTACCTGTGGAGGCTAACCAATCTTCGTGGAAAGCCGCTATTTATCATCTTAACGATGTGCGGACTGCTGTAGTGTTTCGCTGTAAGGGTTTTTTCGCTATAATGCCGGCCATCCCGGTAATTCAGGGATGTGCTTTCCGAATGGGCGCGCAGTTTTGCAGCCCATTTTTTGTTTGTATCGACCGAGTGAAATATGGCGACCAATTTACAATCGCTGCTGGAAGAAATCGTACCAGGTCTGGGTTACGAACTTGTTGATGTTGAGTTCGGTAGCCGGGGATTGTTGCGTCTTTTTATCGATAAGGCCGAAGGGATCACGATTGATGACTGTGTTGCGGTGAGTAATCATCTGACACGACTCTTCATGGTGGAAAACATCGATTACGAACGCTTGGAGGTTTCTTCGCCTGGCATGGATCGGCCGCTGAAAAAACCAGTGGATTTCGAGCGCTTTGCCGGTGAACTGGTCAAGGTCAAGTTGCGTGTTCCTCTGGCTGATCGTCGCCGCCATTTTGTTGGCAAGCTTGAGGGATTAGTGGATGGCGACGTTGTCGTGGATGTGGATGGCGAAATTTTACGCTTTCCGCGTCAGACTATAGATAAGGTGCGTTTGGAACCGCAAATCGCCAAGCCGGTTGCTCGCAAGAAGTAATCAGAAGCGTTGAGTCAGGCGGAATTAGACCGTCGGGAGGTGTGTGAAAATGAATCGTGAAATTCTGGTGCTGGTGGATGCGCTTGCACATGAAAAAAACGTGGATCGTGACATTGTATTTGGTGCGCTGGAGTCAGCCTTGGCTTCTGCGACCAAAAAACGCTTTGAAGATGAAGTGGATGTCCGCGTTGCCATTGACCGCGACAGCGGCGAATATCGTTCCTTCCGTGTCTGGACCGTGGTGGAGGATAACGATCACGAAGAGCCTTCCCGGCAAATCGCATTGACCGATGTGCCTGACTACGATGCCAATCTCAAGGTGGGTGATACTTGGGAAGTTGAACTCGAGCCGATCGAATTCGGTCGTATCGGTGCGCAAGCTGCCAAGCAGGTCATCCTGCAACGCATTCGCGATGCTGAACGTGAGCAGAACCTGAATGATTTTCTGCAACGGCGCGAACATATTGTCTCTGGCACGATCAAGCGCATTGAGCGCGGCAGCGCCATTATTGAAATCAATGGCAAGCTGGAAGCCCTGTTGCCGCGCGAGCAGATGATTCCAAAGGAAAATCTGCGTGTGGGTGATCGCACCAAGGCGTTCCTGTTGCGTATCGACCGCCTGGGCCGCGGCCCGATGCTGGTGCTCTCGCGGACTGTGCCTGAATTCATGTCCAAGCTGTTTGAGCTTGAAGTACCTGAAATCGAAAACAAGCTGATCGAGCTCATGGGTGTTGCGCGCGATCCAGGCATGCGTGCCAAGATTGCGGTCAAGTCGAACGACCAGCGCGTTGATCCTCAGGGTACCTGTATCGGTGTGCGAGGCTCGCGTGTCAATGCGGTGAGTAATGAACTGGCGGGCGAGCGTGTCGATATCGTGCTCTGGTCCAGTGATCCGGCCCAGTTCGTAATTAATGCATTGTCGCCTGCTGAAGTGACGTCGATCATTATCGACGAAGACAACCATAGTATGGATGTTGTTGTCGATGAGGATAACCTCGCCATGGCAATCGGGCGCGGCGGTCAGAATGTGAAGCTTGCCTCGGAGTTGAGTGGCTGGAAACTCAATATCATGACCGTGGATCAGGCCGAACTGAAGCATCAGGAAGAATTCGATGGTGTGCGCCAGATGTTTGCTGCAGCACTCGATGTGGATGAGGATGTCGCTGATGTCCTGGTTCAGGAAGGCTTTACCACGTTGGAAGAAGTGGCCTATGTGCCATTGAACGAAATGCTGGAAATCGAGGCATTTGACGAGCAAACGGTGAACGAACTGCGTTCCCGTGCCCGTGATGCGTTGCTGACTCGCGCTATTGCGCAGGAAGAACAGCTCGAACACCAGGCCGAGGAGCTGAAATCCCTCGAAGGAATGACTACGGAGCTCGCGGCGAAGTTGGCCGAGATCGAGATTCGTACCCGTGACGACCTTGCCGAACTGGCCGTAGATGAGCTCATGGAAATGACCGGCATCGACGAAGAGTCCGCCAAGCAACTCATCATAAAGGCGCGCGAACACTGGTTCGTCTGAGCGCTAGGGAGGACAAGGTATGAGTGAAATGAATGTGAGCAAGTTTGCGTTGGAGCTGAAAATGCCACCGCATGAGCTCTTGGAACAGTTACGTGCGGCAGGGGTGGAGAAGAAAAGCGAAGGCGATCTTCTGAGTCCTCAGGATAAATCACGCCTGCTTGATCATTTGAAGCAGAAGCACGGTAACGGTGCTGGCGGTGCTGACAAGCCGAAAATTACGCTGGCACGCAAGCAAACCAGCGAAATTCGCAAGACGGATGCCACTGGCAAAGCCAAGACCATTCAGGTTGAGGTACGCAAGAAACGTGTGGTCGTTGCGCCTGATGCTGGATCTGGTTACAACGGTGCAGCTCCTGTCGGCGCGCCTGTAATTGACGAAGCTGAGCGCTTGGCACGTGAATCCGAAGCACGACGTCAGAATGAGCTGTACGCTCGTCAGGCGGCAGAAATGCGTGCACGCCAGGAGCGTGAAATTCGCAAGGCGGAAGCAGCAGCTCCGGCAAAAGAAGTTGCTCCAGTGCCAGAAGTGGCTCCTGTCGTTGAGCCGTCGGCCCCTGTGGTGTCCGATGCCGCAACGCCAGCGGCGGCAACACCGCATAAGCCACGCGTCGAACCAGTCGGCGAGCGTCCGCGCGTTGGCCAGCGTGTTGAGCTGAGAAAGCCAAGCAATGCGCCTATCAAAGCGGCAGAGACGCCCAAGCCGAACGCATCGCCAGCGGCACAGCCGGGCCGGACCGCAGACAAGAAGGACAAGAAAGGTAGTTGGTCTGACGATACTCGCGGCAAGAAAGGTATCAAGACCCGCGGTGGGGATGCTGGCGGCGAGTGGAAGTCCAGAAGATCGGGTGGCAAGCACAAGGGTGGCAGCCAGGAAAGTGACAACGCCCACGCCTTCCAGGCGCCAACCGAGCCGCAAATCAAGGAAGTTGCTATTCCGGAAACCATCTCCGTGGCAGATCTTGCCCACAAGATGGCAGTGAAGGGTGTTGAGGTCGTCAAAGCGTTGATGAAGATGGGCATGATGGTGACCATCAATCAAGTGCTGGATCAGGAAACCGCCATGATCGTGGTGGAAGAAATGGGCCACACGCCGATTGCTGCCAAGCTGGATGATCCGGAAACCTATCTGGATGACACCAGTGCTGGCTTGGAACATGCGAATCTGCCGCGAGCACCGGTAGTGACGGTGATGGGTCACGTCGATCACGGTAAAACGTCGTTGCTGGATTATATCCGTCGCGCCAAGGTGGCGGCGGGTGAAGCGGGTGGTATTACCCAGCATATCGGTGCTTACCATGTAGAAACCGGCAAGGGCATGATTACCTTCCTGGATACGCCAGGTCACGAAGCGTTTACTGCAATGCGTGCCCGGGGCGCTCAGTTGACCGATATCGTGGTGTTGGTGGTGGCTGCTGATGATGGTGTTATGCCGCAAACGATTGAGGCTATCCACCATGCCAAGGCTGCTGGGGTGCCTATGGTGGTGGCGGTCAACAAGATCGACAAGCCGGATGCCAGCCCGGAACGTATTCGCCAGGAATTGGTGACGCACGAAGTGGTCTCCGAAGACTGGGGTGGCGATACCATGTTTGTTGAGGTGTCTGCCAAGAAGGGTATCGGTATCGATGCGTTGCTCGATGCGATCCTGCTACAGGCTGAAGTGCTTGAACTGCGTGCGCCCACTGATGTTCCGGCGAAGGGCATCATTATTGAAGCTCGCTTGGACAAAGGTCGTGGCCCGGTTGCTTCCATGCTGGTGCAGAGCGGTACTTTGCGTAAGGGCGATGTGGTGCTTGCCGGTCAAGTCTGGGGTCGTGTTCGTGCGATGCTGGATGAAGAAGGCAAGCCGATCAATGAGGCTGGTCCGTCGATTCCTGTTGAAATTTTGGGTCTTTCGGATGTTCCTGGTGCTGGCGAAGATTCGATGGTGCTGTCGGATGAAAAGAAAGCCCGCGAAATTGCTCTATTCCGTCAAGGTAAGTTCCGTGATGTGAAACTGGCGCGTCAGCAGGCGTCGAAGCTCGAAAATATGATGGCCCAGATGACCGATGGCGAAATTCGTTCGATGCCTTTGATTATCAAGGCGGACGTACAAGGTTCTGCGGAAGCACTGGCGCAATCGTTGCAAAAGCTTTCCACCAGCGAAGTTCGCGTGCAGATTCTGCACTCGGCCGTGGGTGGGATATCCGAATCCGATATTAACCTCGCACTGGCCTCGAAGGCTGTCGTGATCGGCTTTAACTCCCGCGCTGATGCGGCCGCTCGCAAGTTGGCGGAAGCAGAGGGTGTGGATATCCGTTACTACAACATCATTTACGATGTGGTGGATGACGTGAAAGCGGCGCTTTCAGGCATGCTGGCACCGGAAAAACGCGAACAGATCCTCGGTATGGTCGAAGTGCGTCAGGTGTTCGTTGTCTCGAAGGTGGGTACGATCGCGGGTTGTTTGGTGCTGGATGGCATGGTGAAGCGTGGAGCTGGCGTTCGTTTGCTGCGCGACAATGTGGTGATCCATCAGGGCGAGTTGGAAAGCCTGAAGCGCTACCAGGACGATGTGAAGGAAGTGAAGGCTGGCTTCGAATGCGGTTTGTCACTGAAAGACTACAACGATCTCAAGGAAGGCGATCAGCTGGAAGCCTTTGAAATCGTGGAAGTTGCGCGTACGCTGTAATGTGCGAAGGGAAAGCGTGAGGTGTTCGCTTTCCCCCGTTTCAAAAGGCGCAAGGCATGCCTTGCGCCTTTTCCGTTTTTGATTGATCGTGACGGAGTTCACCTTACTCCTGATACTTGGATGCCTGATATACCATGCCCAAAAATTTCACCCGCGCTGATCGTGTGGCGCAGCAAATCCAGCGCGATATTGCAGAGCTGATTCGCGGCGAATTGGACCATTCCAATGCCAAGCTTGTCACCATTACTGATGTGGACGTTACCCGCGATTACTCTCACGCTAAAGTTTTTTATACCTTTCTTGGCGATGCAGACGGAGCAAAAGAAATTGCCGCAGTACTCGAACATGCCAAGGGTTTTCTGCGCAGCAGATTGTCGCGCGGTATTTCGCTCTACAAAATGCCAGAGCTGCACTTTGAATACGATTATTCCGTTGAAAATGGCGTCAAGTTGTCCAATTTGATTGAAAAAGCAAGCAGCCTGCCTAAAGCACCGGATGTTGATGACTGATGGCCAAGCGCAAGGTTGATGGCGTATTGCTGTTGGATAAGCCATTTGGATTTTCCAGCAATGGCGCATTGCAAAAGGCGCGCTGGTTGTTGTCGGCCGAAAAGGGTGGTCATACCGGGGTGCTCGATCCCTATGCCACCGGCCTGTTGCCGCTCTGTTTTGGCGAGGCGACCAAATTTGCCCAGCGCATGCTGGATGCCGACAAAGCTTACCGCGCCACGATCAAGTTGGGCGAGACCTCTACTACGCTGGATGGTGAGGGTGAAATAAGCAAATCGGGTGAAGTAATCTGTGACGAAGTGCAGTTGCGCCTGATGCTTGAGAAATTCATGGGCGTGATTACCCAGATGCCGCCGATGTATTCAGCACTCAAGTTCAAAGGCAAGGCATTGTATGAGTATGCTCGCGAAGGTGTGGAAATCGAGCGTACTGCCAGGCAAATTGAAATCTATGCGCTTGATCTGATTGACTTTGCTGATGATAGCCTGATCCTCGATGTGCGTTGTTCCAAGGGGACCTATATCCGGGTGCTGGCTGATGACATCGGTAAAGCGTTGGGGTGTGGCGCTTATCTTACTGGCCTGCGTCGAACGCGCACTGCGGGATTTAGAATTGAAGATGCGATTACTCTGGCAGATTTCGAAGCCATGGAGCTGTCCGAGCGAGATGCCATACTGATGCCGCCGGATGTGTTGTTGCAGGATTTACCCAGAATCGATCTGGCCGATGCAGACTTTGCGCGGATGCGCCACGGCATGACGGTTGACTGCTTGGCGCTGGAGGGTGAATATCGTCTTTACGCGCCGGGAGAAAGCAAGGATAATGCGCGGTTCATTGGTTTGGGTGATGTGGCTGAAAGTTTGCTGCGGCCCAAACGCCTGCTCTCCGGTTTATGCTGATTGTAATCATGCGCAAGGCGGTGAGTTAATGGAGCATCAGGGGGTGTTCTCCCTTTTGCTTGTCGGGCACAAGCCCACTTAATTGATTGGAGTAATACCATGACTGTAACCGTCACCCAAAAGGCTGACCTGCTCAAGCAATTCCAACGCGCTGAAGGCGATACGGGTAGCCCGGAAGTCCAAGTGGCTCTGTTGACCGCTCGGATTAACGATCTGACCCCTCACTTCAAAGAACACAAGAAGGATCACCACTCCCGTCGTGGTCTGTTGAAGATGGTGAGCCGTCGTCGTCGTCTGCTGGATTATTTCAAGCGCACCAATCCGGAAGGTTATCGCGAGTTGATCGCGAAACTCGGTCTGCGTAAGTAATACCGGCAAAAAGGTCGCAGCCAAGGCTGCGACCTTTTTGTTTGTACCTTCTCCTCGGAAACTGGTTTAAAAAACGCAGTTTCTCTGCCCAAACAGCGGTTCCGGCGGCAAGGAGAAGTAAGTGGTGTGCCGGAACCGGCGATCGGGAGAAATGCTCCCACCGGCCAGATCGCAGCGGAATGCAATCGCGCCCCGGGCTGGGGGCAAATGATGAAAAGGATAGAATAGTGTTCAATAGAATCGTAAAAACCTTCCCGTATGGCAAGCACACCGTGACCCTGGAAACTGGCGAAATCGCCCGTCAGGCTGGTGGCGCTGTGATGGTCAGCATGGACGACACCGTCGTGCTCGTTACCGTAGTTGCTGCAAAAAATGTCAAACCCGGCCAGGATTTCTTCCCGCTGACCGTGGATTATCAAGAACGTACCTACGCTGCCGGCAAGATTCCCGGTGGCTTCTTCAAGCGCGAAGGCCGTCCTTCCGAAAAAGAAATTCTCACCTCCCGTCTGATTGATCGCCCGATCCGTCCACTGTTCCCGGAAGGCTTTTATAACGACATCCAGATCATTGCGACCGTGTTGTCGGTTGATCCGGAAATTGATTCCGATATTCCTGCCATTCTCGGTGCTTCTGCTGCGCTGGCAATTTCTGGTCTGCCGTTCGATGGTCCGATTGGTGCCGCCCGTGTGGGCTTTGTGGATGGTGAGTATGTACTCTGCCCGACCGCAGAAGAACTGACTCGCTCGCGTCTGGATCTGGTGGTTGCCGGTACCTCGCAAGCCGTGTTGATGGTTGAATCGGAAGCCGATGAGCTGACCGAAGCCGTGATGCTGGGCGCCGTGGTATTTGGCCACGACCACATGCAAGCTGCGATCAATGCAATCAATGAGTTGGCTGATGAAGTCAATCCTGAGTTGTTTGACTGGACCGAACCGCAGAAAAACGAGACGCTGATTGCGCAAGTCCGCGAAATCGCCGCCGCCGGCCTGGATGCTGCCTACAAGATTCACCAGAAACAGCTACGCACACACGCGGTTAATGACGTGTGGGCCACCGTGAAAGCTGCGCTGATTTCTGAAGAAACCGGCACCTTGGCTGCCAATGAAATCAAGGGCATCTTCCATGATCTGGAAGCCGCGATTGTGCGTGGCCAGATTCTGGCCGGTGAACCGCGTATTGATGGTCGTGATACCCGCACGGTGCGTCCGATCACTATCCGTACCGGCGTGCTGCCGCGTACCCACGGTTCCGCTCTGTTTACCCGTGGCGAAACCCAAGCATTGGTTGTTGCTACGCTCGGCACTAGCCGCGACGAACAACGCATCGATGCACTGGCCGGCGAATTTACCGACCATTTCATGTTGCATTACAACTTCCCGCCGTACTCCACCGGTGAAACCGGCCGCGTAGGTACCCCGAAGCGCCGTGAAATCGGTCATGGTCGTCTGGCCAAACGTGCGCTGATCGCCATGCTGCCGGCGCGTGAAGACTTCAGCTATTCCATGCGCGTGGTTTCTGAAATCACCGAATCCAATGGTTCCAGCTCGATGGCGTCCGTATGTGGCGGCTGTCTGGCCCTGATGGATGCCGGTGTGCCGATGAAGAACCACGTGGCAGGTATCGCCATGGGCCTGATCAAGGATGGCAACCGCTTTGCCGTGCTGACCGACATTCTGGGCGATGAAGATCACCTAGGTGACATGGATTTCAAGGTGGCCGGTACAGAAAATGGTGTGACTGCACTGCAGATGGACATCAAGATCAACGGCATCACCAAGGAAATCATGAAAGTGGCGCTGGATCAGGCTAAGGAGGGCCGTGTCCATATCCTCGGTATCATGAAAGAATCGATGGGTACTGCTCGTGAAGAAGTCAGCGCGCATGCTCCGCGTCTTTACACCATGAAGATCAATGCGGAAAAAATCCGTGACGTGATCGGCAAGGGTGGCGCTGTGATCCGTGCGATTACCGAAGAAACTGGTACCACCATCGACATCCAGGAAGACGGCACGATCACTATCGCTTCCGTTTCTTCCGAAGGTGCCGAAGCTGCGCGCAAGAAGATTTCCGAAATCACGGCAGAAGTGGAAATCGGCAAGATCTACGAAGGCCCCGTGGTCAAGATTCTTGACAACAACGTCGGCGCAATCGTTTCGATCATGGCTGGCAAGGATGGCCTGGTGCATATCAGCCAAATTGCTAACGAACGCGTCAAGAACGTGAGCGATTACCTGAAAGAAGGCCAGATCGTTCGCGTGAAGGCGCTGGAGCAGGATGAACGCGGTCGCGTTCGTCTCTCCATCAAGGCCGTAATCAACGAAGAAAATCCGCCCGTTGCTGCTGATGCTGCTCCGGCTCCGGAAGTTGCCCCGGAAGCTCCGGCGGCTGAATAAGCCACCGGCAAGCAG
The DNA here is from genome assembly GCA_031291275.1 of Formivibrio sp. Taxonomy (GTDB): domain Bacteria; phylum Pseudomonadota; class Gammaproteobacteria; order Burkholderiales; family Chitinibacteraceae; genus Formivibrio. Next base: position 37,796 of record JARLJJ010000435.1, on the reverse strand, counting down.
TAAACAAAAACGCCAGTCCTCAAGGGCTGGCGTTTTTTTATAGGCTCTAATAAAAACGCCAACCTGTCCGGGTTGGCGTTGTGGCGAATCAGTCTTGTCTTGACTTACCGCGTGATTCGCCGTGCTTCCATGTAGTAACGTTTTTCTTCGGCATCGCCCATGCTGAACGATTTGCGTGGCAGCGGACCGTTTTCCTGAACCCAGCCGATCAGTGCCTCGCGAGCGATGACCGGCAGGAAGAAGCAGCCGGCGCCCTCAAGAGCCAGCTTCTTGTTGTCTTCCCAGCCGTGAATGAAATCCACGCGCGCGCTGGCTTCGGATTCCTTGTGGCGCGCATAGAGTTCGTCGACCAGTGCCGGGGGCAGTTTCTTCACTTCAGGTTTGTAGGCGATGGCAAAGTATTGCTGACCGTCGAAGAAGCCGGCTTTGTCCTGGCCATCGGAGCCTGCGAGCAGTGCTTGCAGGTCGGCCTCTGTGATCGGGGTGATGGCGGCAACTTCGCTGCTGGTTTTCAGTGCAGCGGCGAGGGCGGGTACATTCCGGGTGAATACCACGCGGTGGATTGGCTCGAACATCAGGCCCGGGCTGTGGATGTTGACGATTTCTGCCAGCGCATAACGTGCTGGATGGGCGAGGATTTCTTCCTGCGATTGACCGGCCGCAGCGAGCTCGGTCTTGGTTTCTTCCCAACGTGCCTTGGCGGTGGCTAGACTGTGGTTGCCGTCGCCCATGGCAAAGAACAGCGGTTCCTGGCTGTTTTGTGCAGCGATGGTGGCATCAAGCAGTTTTTCCAGACCGGCAATGATGCTTTCCACCTGTTCGGGTTTGTTGATGCGCCAGCCTTGCAGATGACCGCCATGCTGCATCAGTTCCACGTCGTAAGCGGGTTCGAAGTCGGCTACCTTGCCCGCCAGCCCTTCGATCAACTCGCGCGCCGGATCAGCGATCAGGATCATGATGTGCGGTAGTTCCAAGGGCGCTGCGCGGCGCACGGCCAAGCGCGGCGGGATACGGTCGACGATGGTGCCTTCAGTGGCGCGGATCAGGCTCTTGGAATCGCGTGCATAGCTGTAGCGTTCCAGGTCCATCGCGAACAACAGGCCTTCGCGGGTGCCAGAATGCGCCGTGGTGCGCTTGATGTAGGTGATGGCTTCGCCGGGGTTTTCCAGGATGCCTTGCGCCAGATATTCGGCCATCTTGCTGTGGATCGCGCCGATACGGTCGTCAATGCCGGGTTGCTCCAGGAAAATTTCGGGCAGGGTGATGCACAGTGTTGACGGCGCTGTGCCGACGAGGCTGTCTACCTTGTTCCAGTAGGCGTGATCGGAGGTGTACTGATCACAGGCGACAACCGACCACTTGGCCAGATCGACGCCGGTCTTGGGCAGTAGCGCTTCGGGAATATGGATGCCCAGACGCGCAAGGCGACTGGCGAATTGTTCGTTGAGAGTCGGCATGGAGGCTCCGGTGGGTCAGTAAAGTCGCAAAGATCAAGATTCTAGCAAATCAGGCTCGATCAGCCGTGGCAATTCTTGCAAAGTCTTGATCGTTGGGCAGGGTTGGGCCGGCAGGTCGCGCCAATTGAACCAGACGGCGTGAATGCCGGCAGCCTGCGCTGCGACGACATCGGATTCGAAACTGTCGCCAATCATGATGATTTGTTGAGGAGGCAGATTCAGTCTGGCGATGATGCTTTGCCAGAAGCGCGGGTCGGTCTTGGAGAAGCCCAGGTTGTTTTTGCAGAATATGACATCGATGAATTGGGCAAGATCGACCCGAGCCAAAGCTGAGCGGATATCTTCTTCATTGGATACCGCCGCGCCTGTGGCTATGCCGACCTCTCCATGAGCCTGTGACCATTGTAGTACGTCCCATGCACCGGGCAGGGCGGATACACGCGGCCATTGCCACATCGGGCCGGTTTGGGTGAGGTCGTCACGCATCAGCGTATCGCCCCAGTCAAAGAGAAAAAAACGTTTCATGGTTCGCAACAAAAAACAGCCAATCGTTAGGATTGGCTGTGGGGGAAGAAGATAAGATTAATCTGCGCCGCAGCACTTCTTGTATTTTTTTCCACTACCGCACGGGCAGGGGTCATTACGGCCAACTTTGGGCCCATCGTTGACCACGGTTTCTACATGCCCAAATTTGCGTTCCAGCCAGCGATACAGAACACCTTCCACTAGCCAGGGCAGTTCGTCCACGCGCTCTTCGCGTTCGCGACGATTGAGGACTTCACTGGTGCGTTCAGGGTGGCGACCCAGTTCCAGGGTCATGATGTCACAAACAAGATCGGACATCTCTTCGTCCACGTCCATGGCATCCATCCATTCTTCCTCTCGCAACATCAGGCCGGCACGAAAACCGCCTGACCAATACTGCCCAAGCGTATCCATCCACTTGTCATCGCCGGTATCTTCTTGCAGAACGAGAGGAAAATAAAGCGGTTCATCTTCAGTTTGTTTTTCCCGAGCAGGCGCCGCGAAATTGGTGGCAACATAGTCGGATTGGCGCACGATCAGATCGCGAATGGCGGGATCGAAATTGTCTGGCAAGTGCCCGCCAAAGATTTCCGGCATCCATTGCTCGATTGGTGTGTCATCCGGTCCGATGGCAAGGGCCACCAGAAAACCGTCCAACATTTCCAAGTCCATGGTTTCCTCTGGTGTCGCATCGGACATCAGATAGTGATCCAATTGGTCGAGTTCTTCGTTGCTCAATTGAGACATGGCTAAGCTCCTCTGTGCAGTGATCATCTGGTGCGCTGCCCTTGTTGCTGGACATGTGCGTTTGCCGACAAGTCTATCTCTTCCGGCTGGTTTGTGGTTCATTTTGGAACGGGAAGCGTGGATTTTTTACTGCTTATGCAGCAACGCCCAACGAAATTCGCTGGGCGTTGTTGGCGATCCACAATATGGAAATGGTTACAGCGTTACCGCGTGCTCTCTTGTTTCGTGGAAAACAATCTTTGGCCAACGTTCCTGCGTGAGTTGCAGATTGACACGGCTGGTAGCAAGGTAGGCCAAGCTGTCGGCAGCATCCCGGCCCAAATTATTGACTAGCTGCTTTTCAAACTCAGCCAACATTTTTGCGTCGTCGCAGGTAACCCAGCGCGCGGTGTAAATGGTGGTCGATTCAAAAATTGCCTCCACGCCGTATTCATTGGCGAGCCGGCTGGCGACCACTTCAAACTGCAACACGCCAACGGCACCCAGAATCAGGTCTGCACCATTGAGTGGTTTGAATACTTGTACTGCACCTTCTTCGCCCAACTGTTGCAGACCTTTCTGCAGTTGCTTGACCCTGAGCGGATTCCTGATGCGCACGATGCGGAACATTTCCGGCGCAAAGTAAGGAATACCCGTAAAAGCGAGCACTTCGCCCTCAGAGAAAGAATCGCCGATCTGAATATTGCCGTGATTGGGCAAGCCAATGATGTCACCGGCATAGGCTTCCTCGACCTGCTCGCGCCCTTGCGCCATAAAGGTGACGACGGAGTTTGCCGCGATTTCACGCCCCAGGCGCAGATGCTTGAGTTTCATGCCGCGCGAAAACTCACCCGAACACACGCGCATAAAGGCGATGCGGTCGCGGTGCTTCGGGTCCATGTTGGCCTGGATCTTGAATACGAAGGCTGAAAACTTCTCTTCTGTTGGCGCGACCATGCGGCTGGTGGCATCGCGCTCGTCCGGTGCGGGAGCCCAATCCACGAGTGCGTTCAGAATCTCGCGCACGCCGAAATTGTTGATTGCCGAGCCAAAGAACACAGGCGTCAGCTCGCCGGCGAGAAATTCTTCCAGCACAAACGGGTGACTTGCTCCTTGAACCAGTTCCAGTTCCATGCGGGTCTGGCCGATTTCTAGCGGGAATAGTTCATCCAAGCGCGGGTTGTCGAGGCCCTTGATGACTTCGGCCACATCGCTCACGCGATCCTTGCCTGGATTGAACAGCAGCACTTCGTCTTTCAGGATGTGGTACACGCCACGGAAGGTTTTGCCCATGCCGATTGGCCACGTAACCGGGGCGCAACGGATCTTTAGCACGGATTCGACCTCATCCAGCAATTCCAGGCTGTCGCGTACTTCGCGATCATATTTGTTCATGAAGGTGATGATCGGCGTATCGCGCAGACGGCAGACGTTCAGTAGTTTGATCGTCTGTTCTTCCACGCCCTTGGCGGCATCGATCACCATCAAGGCCGAATCGACGGCGGTCAGCACGCGGTAGGTGTCTTCCGAGAAATCCTGGTGGCCCGGGGTATCGAGCAGGTTCACCACGTGATCGCGGTAATCGAACTGCATGACCGACGAGGCCACTGAAATGCCACGTTGCTTTTCGATTTCCATCCAATCGGACGTGGCTGATTTTCCGCCTCTTTTTGCTTTGACTGCACCGGCAAGCAGGATTGCGCCGGAGAATAACAAGAGCTTTTCGGTCAGCGTGGTTTTACCGGCATCCGGGTGAGAAATGATGGCGAAAGTGCGGCGACGGCCGACCTCGCGGGCTAAATCTGTCATGGCAGGCTAAGTGTTGGAAAAAACGCGCAATTTTACGCTATCCGCGCACAGATGTATCCGGTGAAATGAATTGTCTACGACCATCTTATGAAGGTTGTGGCGGCTAATCTCCAACATCGACCATGCCATTGGCGCGTGCGATTCCCTGAACAGTCTGTCCGTTACTTACTTTGACGCGTACGGGCTGACCTTCTTGTGCATTTGAAAGTGCCGTGCCTTCGTTGATGACTTCAACGCCATTTTCACGGAATACTACCCGTACCTTTTGATGCTGTTGGATAACGACCGGGCTACGCAGCATTTCCTGGCGTAGCGGGTTCCCTGCTGCAATGGACGAGTTTAACGTGCGACCCAAGGCCTGAACGGGATCAAGAATCACCGAGCCGGGTAGGTTGGCTAAATCACCTTGCTGTGGCGCCATGTCGCCGTCACGAATTTCCTGATTTGCGGCCAAAGGACGAGCGGCAACGAAATAAGTCACAGTGATAGATACCTGCACTGGTAGCGAAATTGACCAACCCGCACCGGCAATACATTTTATGTGCAACATGGTTTTACCTAGCAGGCGATAACCTGGGGGCAATGAAACCTCCATATTGCGGCAGGCATCCAAGTGCAGTCTGTTATCCAGTGTGCCAATGTCATATGAGGCAATACCGGGTGAATTGGCTAGCGATTGATCAAGCCAATTGCGCGCCGTTTCTTGGATTGCCGCCATGCTCTGTTTTTGAGCTGCAAGCACCGGGGCGGCGCAGAAAAGAACCGCTGTCAGTGTGCCTAGAATGGGAAAGGTAAATGGCTTCATAGCAATGATTATAGGCGCGCATCCTCCCATCGCCTACAATCAAGCGATCAGGTAGAGGAGAGAGAGATGTTGGATCTGTTGTTTGGTGTGACCACATTATTGGTGTTGCTTACGGGAATGTTGGTAGTGGTTCGGCTTCAGTCGCTGATTACTACGCAGCGGCAGACGCTGGAGTTGTTGGCTGAGGAGATGGAAGACAAACATCGAGCAATGTTGAGTAGTTTGCATGAAGGTTTGGCTCGCCAGTCCGAAAGCATGCATGGGGCGCTGACGCAACAAGGCGATTTATTGCACGATGCGGTGGCACGTTCAGGCGAACGTTTACGTGACAGCATGATCATGGCTTTTGACCGCCAACGTTCGGGTGTGGCTGTGGAGCTGAAGGAAACACGTAATGTGCTTGAGCGACTGCAGGCATCTCAATCAGATAATTTGACTCATTTACGTTTGGCCTTGACCTCGACACTGTCCGAATCGCGTGAACAAGTCACCAAACAATTGACAGACATTTCGGCTGAGTTACGGGGCAAACAAGATGCGCTGCGCGAAGAAGTGTTGCTTAAATTGGCGCAAATGCTGACAGAGCAATCCACTCGCGAAATGGAGTTGCTACAGAGCGCTTTGAGCCAGTCTACCCTGCAGCTCACCACGCGCGTGAGCGAGTTGACCAAGACTGCGGATGACCGTCTGGCCGAGATTTCGGGCAAAGTGACTGAGCGCCTTGAGGAGGGCTTCAAGAAAACCAATGAAACCTTCGCAAGTGTGATGGCACGTCTGGCCACAATCGATGAAGCGCAAAAGAAGATCGATGGACTGACCAGTAATGTGGTGAGTTTGCAGGAGCTGCTCGGTGATAAACGTTCGCGTGGCGCGTTCGGCGAGGTGCAACTGGAGCACTTGATCAGCAATATGCTGCCGGCACAAGTTTATGAATTGCAGGCGACACTGCCCAATGGTGCACGTGTAGATTGCCTATTGAAGTTGCCTGAACCGACTGGCACGGTGGCTGTGGATTCCAAGTTTCCGCTGGAAAACTATCACCGCATGTTCGACTCGACCGTGGACAAGATCGCAGCCACGCGTGCATTCAAGGCCGATGTGAAGAAGCATATCGACGATATTGCCAACAAATACATCATCCCAAATGTCACGGCCGACGGAGCTGTGATGTTTATTCCGGCGGAGGCTGTTTTCGCCGAAATCCACGCCTACCATCCGGAGCTTGTGCAACTGGCGATGTCTCGTCGAGTGTGGATTGTTTCGCCGACGACATTAATGGCTGTACTTAATACTGCGCGCGCGGTGATCAAGGATGTGGAAACCAGGCGACAAGTTCACATTATCAAGGATGCACTGGGCAAGCTGAGCCAGGAGTTTGGCCGTTTCGATGATCGCATGAAAAAATTGGCAACACACATTCGTCAAGCGCACGACGATGTGCAGCAGGTTACCATTACCAGTGAAAAAATCTCGCGCCGCTTCATTGAGATTGAGCAGGTGCGACTTGATGAGATCGAGACTGTACCCATGCTGGCTGATGAGGCCATTGTTGCTGTAGCGGATGAAGAGGTCAATGAACTTGGCGAGTGAAGTTCACTTAGCCAGTTTGTCATGAACAATGCTGGAATATAAGCAACTATATTGCTGAGAAAGGGCCATCCGTGAAGATGGCCCTTCAATGGTGACTTAGCAAACAAAGAATCCACGAGATCTGAATTGGGCGCGTACTCTTTCAATGAGTTCCTGCGAAGGGGGTGACACATTGGTTAGTTCGTACTCTTGACCCAGTTCTTCCCACTTATGCTCGCCCATTTTGTGGAAAGGCAATACTTCGACCCGCTCGATCCCCTTGAGGGTAGTCAAGTACTCCGCCAGTTTTTCCACATCATCGTAGTCATCGGTCCATCCCGGTACCAACACGTAGCGAATCCACATTTTCTTGCCCATGCGCGTTAGTCGCTCGGCGAAATCAAGTGTGGGTTGCAAAGGTTTGCCAGTCAGGCGTTCATATTTTTCAGGATTGATCTGTTTGATATCGAGCAGCACCAGATCAACATTGTCGAACCAGTCATCTTCCAGATGTGCAGCCAGGAAGCCCTGAGTATCCAGCGCAGTATGCAGTTTCAGTTCCGTCTTGATTCGGTAGAGAATTTCGCCCACGTAATGAGCCTGCATTAGCGGTTCGCCGCCGGAAATGGTCACGCCGCCGGCAAAGCGTAGGAAATTGGCATATTTGCCAATTTCTTTTAATACCTCATCGACGGACATCAGCGTGCCGTTGCGCATTTTCCAGGTGTCTGGGTTATGGCAATACAGGCAGCGAAACTGGCAGCCGGAAACAAACAGCACAAAACGCATGCCGGGGCCATCGACTGCAGCACCGGTTTCGATCGAGTGGACAAAACCGGATAATTTGCCGTTTTCGTCAACGCAAGCCGGGGCAATTTCACCCAGAGGTTTGATGGGAATGGTTTCGCTCATGATGGTTCCAGGATGTAAATTTTGATTTTTATTATATAAAAAAAACGGGTTAACAGCCGAAGCTATTAACCCGTGATGCTTGCCCATCAGGCCCCTGATGGGGCCAGGCGATTAGCAGTGGACGTGGAACGTACGGTTGATCACGTCAAGTTGCTGTTCGCGGGTGAGCTTGATGAAGTTCACGGCATAGCCCGAAACGCGGATGGTCAGTTGCGGATACTTTTCCGGGTGCTCCATGGCATCCAGTAAGGTATCTTTGTTCAGCACATTCACGTTGATGTGGAAACCGGAAGCCGAGCAGAAGCCATCCAGGCAGTTTGTCAGGTTGTTCACACGGTCAGTCAATGTGTGGCCCAGCGAATCCGGCGTGGAGGTAGCTGTCCAAGAAATGCCATCCAGTGCAGCATCGTACGGAAGCTTGGCAACTGACGCACCGGCAGCCACAAAGCCCGACTTATCGCGGCCGTTCATCGGATTTGCACCCGGAGCGAACGGTTCGCCAGCGCGGCGACCATCCGGCGTGTTGCCGGTCTTCTTGCCGTACACCACGTTGGAGGTGATAGTCAGCACGGATTGGGTCGGCAAGCTGTTGCGATAGGTCTTGTGCTTGCGGATCTTGTTCATGAACTCTTCAACCAGCCACACGGCGATTTGGTCAACGCGATCATCGTTGTTACCGAAAGCTGGATATTCACCTTCGATTACAAAGTCGGTAGCCAGACCTTTATCGTCACGAAGAATCTTGACCTTGGCGTACTTCACAGCAGACAGCGAATCCGCAGCAACCGACAAGCCAGCAATACCGCAAGCCATGGTGCGCAGGATGTCGCGATCATGCAATGCCATTTCAATGCGTTCGTAGTGGTACTTGTCGTGCATGTAGTGAATGGCGTTCAGTGCCTTGATGTAAGTCGTGGCCAGCCAGTCCATCATCTTGTCAAACTTGGCAACCAGTTCGTCGTACTCGAGGTATTCCGAAGTGATTGGCTCGAAGCCTTCAGCTACCTTGATGCCCAGCTTTTCGTCTACGCCGCCATTGATGGCATACAACATGGCCTTGGCCAAATTGGCACGGGCACCGAAGAATTGCATTTGCTTGCCAACGCGCATGGCGGAAACACAGCAGGCGATTGCGTAATCATCACCCCAGTGCGGCAGCATCACGTCGTCGGATTCGTATTGAATCGCGCTGGTTTCAATTGAAACCTTGGAGCAGAAGTCCTTGAAGCCCTTAGGCAACTTGGTCGACCACAGAACGGTCAGGTTAGGTTCCGGTGCCGGGCCCAGGTTGTACAGGGTGTGTAGGAAACGGAAGCTGTTTTTCGTAACCAACGAACGGCCATCTTCGGACATGCCGCCGATAGATTCAGTTACCCAGGTCGGATCGCCCGAGAACAGTTGGTCGTATTCCGGGGTGCGCAGGAAGCGCACGATTCGCAGCTTCATTACCAAGTCATCGATCATTTCCTGGGCTTGGGATTCGGTAATCACACCGTCCTTCAAGTCGCGTTCGATGTAGGCGTCAAGGAAGGTAGAGATACGGCCGATCGACATGGCAGCACCGTTTTGTTCCTTCACGGCACCCAGGTAACCAAAGTAGGTCCACTGAACGGCTTCCTTGCCAGTGGTGGCCGGGCGGCTGATATCGCAGCCGTAGGATGCAGCCATTTGCTTCAATTCGTTCAGTGCCTTGATTTGTTCGGACAACTCTTCACGGGTGCGCAGCACATCTTCTGTGAAGTCGACATAATCGAGTTCGGCTTTTTCGCGCTTCTTGTCCTTGATCAGGAAATCAATACCGTACAGGGCAACACGGCGATAGTCACCAATAATGCGACCGCGACCGTAAGCATCAGGCAAACCGGTAATCACGCCGGACTTGCGGCATGCCAGGATGTCCGGGCTATAGGCATCAAACACGCCCATGTTGTGATCTTTACGATACAGGCGATAGGCTTCTTCAACCTTTGGGTCCAATTTGAAACCGTAGGCTTCCAAGCCATTTTGCACCATGCGCAGGCCGCCGTTCGGAACGATGGCGCGTTTCAGTGGAGCATCGGTTTGCAGGCCGACGATCACTTCTTTGTCTTTGTTGATGTAGCCAGGGCCGTGGGAAACAATGGATGCGCCGATGTCGGCGGATACATCCAGAACGCCTTTAGCGCGTTCTTCTTTCAATAGGACGGAGAGTTCTTCCCACAGCTTGGTGGTGCGCTCAGTTGGACCAGCCAAGAACGTGTCATCGCCGGTGTATTCGGAATAGTTTTTTTGGATAAAGCCGCGAACATCTACTTTGGTCTGCCATTCACCGCCGGCAAAACCGCGCCAAGCTTCGAGACCTACTTTAACTTCGGGTGCGTTCATGGTGGAGCTCCTCGTTGCGAAATGTCTGTTTGACGATTCCTTGCCAGTCTGCTGGCCCTCGCGGTTTGCCGCGGTGGCGCACTGGGATTGGTACTAGGTTAACACCGGGGTAATCCGGAAGCTTTGTAATTAATTCATAATGGAACTGGCAATTCATCCAGCCATATTGTTTGATATTAATCAATATTTAACATCAAACATTGGCGTATATATAAAAAGTTTATTTCTAAAGTTGCGAAAAATAATTTGTTGCAGTGCAATGAATTAATGCTAGGTAATAAAATTATTTCCTTTTGATTTTAAAGGATATTTAAATTACGTTGGGACGAAATGTTAAAAAAAAAGCCCCTATTTCAGGCGCTTTTTTTTATTGCTTTTTCTGCAGTTAGTACCGCACTGCAACATGATTGTCGCCCAGAACATTTTTGAGCTTAATCAATAAATCATCATGTAGTGTTACGCGCCATGCGTCACTCAAGCGTAGCAGACATTGCGCGGAATGGTTGTGATAATCAATTTCAATTTGACAGGTGCCCTCTCGCCAGTTGTTCAATATCGCGCGTAATTCTTGTGTTTCAGTCAAATCGGTAATCTTGAGCATAAGGGCTTGCGCAAACAGGCTTCTGGCTTCGCCAATATCATGAATCTTGTCGGCGATCACGCGAACGCCGCCCCCGTTGAATCGGTCTTCGCTGATTTTTCCTTCAACGATCAGCAAGGCGTCTTCCTTCAACTTTGCCCTGTTGGCTTCAAATGCTTCGCTGTAAACGGCGACTTCCTGCTTGCCATTGCCATCATCCAGTTGCACAAAGGCCATGCGACCGCGTTCGCCATTCTTGACCCGGAGTGCCGTGACAATGCCGGCAATGATTTGTGGTTCTCTTCTTGGCTCCAGTCGGTCCAGGCGGGTCTTGATGAAACGTTTGATCGTTTCTGCGTGCGCAGCGAAAGGATGGCCGGACAGGAAGAAGCCAATAGCGGTTTTTTCTTCAGCCAGCTGTTGCCGCTCATCCCAACGAGGAACTTCAATAACTTCTACGCCGGGCGTGGCTGACGGCTCAAAGACATCAAATAAACTGATTTGGTTGGCGTTGGCGGCTTCTGCTTCTGCCAATTGCATGGCTTGTTCGACATTGGCTAATAGTCGCGCACGATGATCGTCAATGGCATCAAAAGCCCCGCCGCGGATCAATGCTTCGATTACGCGCTTGTTGACTTCCTTCTTGTCGGTACGGCGACAGAAATCATAGATATCCTTGAATGGACCATCAGCTTCACGCACGGCAACGATCATGTCCACAGCGCTTTCGCCCACCCCCTTGATTGCGCCCAAGGCATAACGGATTTCCTTGCGAGAGACCGGGACGAAGCGATAGAAGCTGTGATTCACGTCGGGCGGCAGAATTGTCAGCCCGTTAAGATCGACACAATCGTCGTAAAAGACCTTTAGCTGATCGGTATCGTTCAATTCCGTCGACATGGTGGCGGCCATATAAGCCGCGCAATGATGTGCTTTGAGCCAAGCGGTGTGATAGGCCACCAGTGCATAAGCCGCAGCGTGCGACTTGTTGAAGCCGTAACCGGCGAATTTCTCCATGTAATCGAAGATTTCGTTGGCTTTGGCTTCAGAAATATTTTTTGTTGCTGCCCCTTCAACGAACATGGCGCGCTGGGCGACCATTTCCTCGACTTTCTTCTTACCCATGGCACGGCGCAGCAAGTCGGCGCCGCCGAGCGAGTAGCCGCCGCAAACCTGGGCGGCCTGCATCACCTGCTCTTGATACACCATGATGCCGTAGGTGGGTGCGAGTACGGGTTCCAGCAGCGGGTGCAGGTATTCAAAACGTTCGCCATGCATCCGCTTGGTGAAGTCCGGAATCAGGTCCATTGGGCCTGGACGGTAGAGTGCAACGAACGCAATAATTTCCTCGAATTGCTTGGGTCGCGCTTCGATCAGCATCTTCTTCATGCCGGAGGATTCAAACTGGAACACGGCAGTGGTGTTGCCGCTGGCAAATACCCGATATGCCGCTGCATCATCCAGCGGCAGCTTGGCGACATCGATATCTTCGTCATTAACCCGTTTAATATAACGTTGGGCGAGCTCAATGATGGTCAGGTTGCGCAGGCCCAAGAAGTCGAACTTCACCAGTCCGATCTGTTCCACGTCGTCCTTGTCAAGCATGGAAACCGGACTGGCTTCGTCACCGCTGGCGAGATAAACCGGGCAGAAATCGGTGATCCTGCCGGGTGCAATCAATACGCCGCCGGCATGCATACCGATGCCGCGCGTCAGATCTTCGAGCTTAAGCGCCAGATCGAGCAACTGGCCGGCATCTTCCGCGTCGATCAGTTCCATGATCTGCGGTTCCATCTCCATGGCCTTGGCCAGCGGTACAGGTTTGTTGGCTTCAAGCGGGATGAGCTTGGACAGCCGGTCGCACAGAAAAAAAGGCAGGTCGAGCACGCGGCCGACGTCGCGCACCACGGCCTTGGATGACATGGTGCCAAAGGTGGCGATCTGGCTCACTGCCTCTTCGCCGTACTTCTGCCGAGTGTATTCGATCACGCGCCAACGGTTTTCCTGGCAGAAGTCCACGTCAAAGTCGGGCATGGAAACCCGTTCCGGATTCAGGAAACGTTCGAACAGCAAGGCATATTTGAGCGGGTCGAGATCAGTAATCTTGAGCGAATAGGCTACCAGCGAGCCTGCGCCCGAACCTCGGCCCGGACCGACCGGGCAACCATTCTTTTTACCCCAGTTGATAAAGTCCGCCACAATCAGGAAGTAGCCGGGAAAGCCCATCTTGATGATCGTATCGTTTTCGAACTTCAGCCTTGCCTCGTAGGCGGGACGTTGCGCTTCACGCACGGCAGTGTCGGGGTAGAGGTGCTCCAGGCGCTCTTCCAGGCCGCGCTTGGCTTCGTAAACCAGGAAGTCATCCAGCGTCATGCCGTCCGGTGTCGGGAACAGCGGCAGGTAGTTCTTGCCCAGCGTGATGGCTACATTGCAGCGTTGGGCGATTCCCACCGAGTTTGCCAGCGCCTCGGGAATGTCGTGAAATAGCTCCGCCATCTCGTCGGGCGACTTGAAATACTGATCTTCGGTGAAGCGGCGCGGGCGGCGCTTGTCGGCCACCATGTAGCCGTCGGCAATACAGGTTCTGGCTTCGTGCGCCTCAAAGTCATCGCGGTCCATGAACTGGATCGGGTGGGTGGCAACGACGGGCAAGTCAAAGGTCTGGGCGAGGTCGAGATGTCCGGCAATGCTGGTTTCGCATTCGTTCTGGCCCGTGCGCTGCAGCTCCAGGTAAAAGTTGCCCGGGAATTGTTCCGACCACCATCGGGCAGCTGCATGGGCTGCGTCCGGATTGTTGTTGAGGATTGCCTGGCCGATTTCGCCCAGATGTGCGCCGGAGAGAGCGATCAGATCGGTATTGCTGGCAGCGGCGATCCATTCCTTGCGAATTTCCGCTCGGCCGCGATGCTGGTTGGTGCGGTAGGCTTGCGTCATCAGCTCGCAAAGCCGGCCATAACCGGCGCGGTTGCGGGCAATCAGCAGGGTGCGAAAAGGTTTGTCCGGGTCTTCTTCATTGCTGATCCAGGCATCAATGCCGATGATCGGCTTGATGCCCACTTCGCGACAGGCCTTGTAATGCTTGACCATGCCAAACAGGTTCATTAAATCCGAAAGTCCCAGTGCAGGCATGCCCAGCTTCTGGGCGCGACTGACGGCGGCGTTGTATTTGGGTTTTTCGCTGACGCGCACGATACCGTCAGTGACGGAAAATTCGGAGTGCAGGCGCAGATGGATAAAGGCGGGTGAGTTCATCATGAGATTTTAACACTGGAGGGGGCCGACTGATTGTGGAGCATGCAACTTATGTACTGATGATCCAACTGAAGAGGTGTAAGGAATTTTTCATGTTGGAAGGCAATTGAATCAAAAGAAGTTGATCAACGGATGTATGGGCAGACGTGGGGAGTATTGGTCAAACATTAGCAATTGATTGAGCCGGGTTTTTATGGCACCCGCTGTCAGATTATCGTTTGGCTGGCAGGATAAGCGCTTGGTCTGGTTGGATTGTCCATTCTCCGTAAAGACGCCATTGTCCATTGGTATCGCTGAGTTCGACCTGCCATGTCGATTGCTTCAGTGGCTGGGGTAGGTTGGCAACCCACATTTGAGCGCCTTGAGGCGTGAGTTCGGCTGTTTGATCGAAACCCGCGCGGGTTGGGTGCATGAATTTAAGTTGCAAAGTGCCCGTAACTGGCTGATTCAGCAATACACGTAGCGTACGCTGATTGTCCCCCAGCAGGATTTGGGCGCTTATGCCGCGTGCACGAGCTGTCTGGTCGCGATGTATATCAAGGTTGATCTCTTGTCCCCGCACGTAGTAATCATCAGCCACCAGTCCATCATCGGTATGTACCGCAAGAAAGAAGCTTATAAAGCTGGCAATGACAGCCGATAGCGGCAAGGCGATCAGCAACCAGACGAAGGGGTAGCAATACCACGGTTTACTGGGGATGTCGGAGTTTTTCATGGTTGAACTGATTTTCCGTAGAAGCTGGTTTTGGCTTCGATGCGCGTGGTGGGATCGTCTGCAGCTATGGCGATGATTTTGACTGGTTGACTGCCAGAGTGGGTGTTTTCTGGTTCAGTTTGCAGCGTAAATCCTAGATCGGCCATGCCGGCGGCTTCGACTTTCAATCGTCCTCCATTGGGGGCGATGATTTGTAAATGAGGTAGGCCTTCTGCCCGAATAATGAATTCCCGCGGGGTTTCTGTGGCATTTTCCAATTTCAGCCGGTAACTGTTTTCAATCAGGCCATCAGGCGTTTCACGCGAAAGTGAGCCGCGATCACGATCGACATCCAGTTTGAGCGGTTGACGCAAGAAGAGTGAAATAGTGGTAGCCAGTGCGATCAGCAATAGCACTCCACCGTAAAGTAATACGCGCGGGCGGCGAATGTGTACCCAGAAATCGCTTTCTGGGTAATCGTGCTTGAGCGCATTTTCGGTGGTGTAACGGATCAGTCCCTTGGGTGTGCCGACCTTGACCATGACTTCATCGCAAGCGTCAATACAGGCTGCGCAGCCGATGCATTCATATTGCAGGCCATCGCGGATATCGATACCGGTAGGGCAGACCTGAACGCAAAGCGTACAGTCGATGCAGTCGCCTGTCGTTTTGGGTATGACATTTCGCTTGTGGGCACCTCTAGGCTCTCCCCGTTCGGTATCGTAGGAAATGATCAAGGTGTCGGCGTCGAACATCGCGCTCTGGAAGCGAGCATACGGACACATGTATTTGCAGACCTGTTCGCGCAGCCATCCTGCGTTGCCGTAGGTGGCAAAACCATAAAAAAACACCCAGAAAATTTCCCATGGACTTAGGTTCAATAGCCACGTTTCTGCCCATAAATCTTTGATAGGGGTAAAGAAGCCAACAAAAGTAAAGCCAGTCCAAAGCGACAGCGCCAGCCAAAGGGTGTGTTTGAAAGTTTTCAGGCGTAATTTGCGTGCGTTTAGTGTGCCGTTATCGAGTTTTATTCTGGCTGGGCGATCTCCTTCCACCCATTTTTCGATCCAGAGGAAGATTTCGGTGTAGACCGTTTGCGGGCAGGCGTAACCACACCACAGGCGTCCACCCACGCTGGTCCAGACAAACAAACCTATTGCTGACAGCAGCAGAATCGCAGTGAGATAAATGAAATCTTGCGGGAAAAAGACTAACCAAAAGATGTAGAACTTGTGTTGGGCAAGGTCGAACAACAATGCCTGCCGCCCATGGATGGTCAGCCAGGGCATGCCGTAAAAAAAAAGCTGGGTGCCAATAACAAAAAAGATTCGCCACTTGTTGAATAATCCGTTGATCCAACGTGGGTAGACCTTGCGATGCTTGGCGTAAAGGCTGATTTCCTCGAATTCTCCCTGATCGTTGACCACATTGACCGGGATTTCTTCCAGCTTGTGCTTGCTCATCGCGACTACTCCGACTTCGGCGGAAATGCGGGTGAGAAACCTCGCCCGCTGGCACTACGCAATGCCCTGTTTCTATTTTGCTACTACGTTTTGCGATAATCCATAAACATAAGCGGTCAGCAGTTGTACCTTGGCATCGCCAAGAAATGCTTGCCAGCTTGGCATGACATTGATCCGACCGTTGGTGATGGTTTCGATAATGGTTTGTTCGGAACCCCCGTATAACCAAATTTTGTCAGTCAGATTGGGCGCGCCGATATCCTGATTGCCTTTGCCTTCTGGTCCGTGGCAGGCGATGCAAACCTGTTGAAACGTGGCTGCACCCCGTTCCGCGCGCAGATCGTTATGTTTACGTCCGGAAATCTTCAATACGTAGTTCGCGACATCCTTGACCTTTTCTTCGCCGAAAGCAGCACCAAACGCTGGCATTTGTCCCTGGCGTCCTTTGTTGATGGTTTCCTTGATTTTTTCCGGGCTGCCCCCGTGCAACCAATCATTGTCGGTCAGGTTCGGAAACCCTTTGGCACCCTGTGCGTTGGCTCCGTGGCATTGCATACAGTAGGTTAGAAAAAGACGCTGGCCCATTTCACGGGCTGTCGCATCCTTGGCGACTTCCGCAACCGGCATGTTGAGATATTTGTCATAGAGCGGGCCAAACTGATTGTTTGCCTGTTTGACTTCTTCACTGTGCTGGCTGGCGGACGACCAATGGCGGGCGTTGCCAAACGCAACAAGTCCTGGATACAGGAGTAGATAACCCAGTGCGAATGCGATCAGGAGGTAGAACAGTGCAACCCACCAGCCTGGTAGCGGATTGTTGTATTCGGCAAGATCGCCATCCCAGGTATGGCCCATCAGTTCGACTTTTTCGCCTTTTTTGACGCGGACAGTGCTATTGCTTCTGAGCAGAAGCGCGACTGCGATAATCGAGATCAGCACGATTACAGCAATGTAAAATCCCCAGAAATTGCTGGTGAAGTCAGTCATGTTGTAATGCTCCGCCAGATTCAGAGTTGTTTATTACCAGTCTCGGGCTGGTCGTTTTCCCGAAAAGGGATCATGGCAGCGTCGTCAAATTCGCTGCGACTGCGTTTGCTCCAAGCCCATAGGCAGATGGCGATGAAACATACAAAGCTCAGGACAGCAATCAAGGGACGTAATTCGGTTAACCATTCCATAGCACTTACCTTTTGTCCTTTAGCGCCAAGCCCAGCCCTTGCAGGTAGGCAATGACGGCCTCCATCTCGGTTTTTCCTTCGGTCGCTTTTACTGCGTTGGCAATATCTGTGTCGGTATAAGGAACGCCAACGGTACGAAGTGCCCTCATGCGGGCCGGGATACCGGCGGCATCCACTTTGTTGGCGGCAAGCCAGGGAAATGCGGGCATGTTGGATTCGGGAACGACATCGCGCGGATTGGTCAGGTGGGCGATATGCCAAGTGTCGGAGTAGCGACCTCCGACACGGGCCAGATCGGGGCCCGTGCGCTTGGAACCCCACTGAAATGGGTGGTCGTAGACTGACTCACCGGCAACGGAATAATGTCCGTAGCGTTCGGTTTCGGCCCGGAAGGGGCGAATCATCTGTGAATGGCAGTTGTAGCAGCCTTCGCGTACATAGATATCACGTCCAGCCAGTTGCAGTGCCGTGTAGGGCTTTACGCCAGAGACCGGCTGTGTCACCGATTTGGAGAACATCAGCGGAAGAATTTCAACGAACATGGCCACGCTGACGGTTAGCAATGTCAAGACAATCAACCAGAAGACATTTTCTTCAATCAGTTTCTGAATTTTGCTCATCGTTGTTCTCCGGGCCTCAAGCGTGGGCGGGAATGGCCGGGACGAGGGCGTCAACGGCACGCCCTTCCTGAACAGTACGCAGCACATTGTAGAGCATCAGCAACATGCCACTGAGGTAGCACAATCCACCGATGATGCGGATAAAGTAGTACGGATAAGTTGCTTTGACCGCATCAATGAACGCATAGGTGAGGGTGCCGTCGTTGTTCACCGCGCGCCACATCTGTCCCTGCATAACACCGGCAATCCACATCGAAGAAATGTAAAGCACAATGCCGAGGGTGGCGATCCAGAAATGTGCGGTAATCAGCTTGATGCTCCACATTTTTTCCTGGCCGAAGAGACGCGGGATCATGTAGTAAAGCGATCCAATCGTGATCATGCCGACCCAGCCAAGGGCGCCTGAGTGCACATGGCCAATGGTCCAGTCGGTGTAGTGACTGAGCGCGTTGACTGTTTTGATTGCCATCATCGGGCCTTCAAACGTCGACATGCCATAGAACGACAGCGCACAGATCAGAAACTTCAGGATCGGATCATCGCGCAATTTATGCCATGCGCCGGAGAGCGTCATGATGCCGTTGATCATCCCGCCCCAGCTTGGCGCAAGCAGAATCAGCGAAAACACCATGCCAAGAGATTGGGTCCAGTCGGGCATGGCGGTGTAGTGCAGGTGATGCGGACCTGCCCACATATAAGTGAAGATCAGTGCCCAGAAATGAACCACGGAAAGCCGGTAGGAGTAGATCGGGCGTTCGGCCTGTTTGGGGACAAAGTAGTACATCATGCCCAGGAAACCGGCAGTCAGGAAAAAACCCACGGCATTATGCCCATACCACCATTGCACCATGGCATCGACGGCGCCCGCATAGGCGGAGTAGGACTTGGTCAGCGTTACCGGGATTTCGGCGCTATTGACCACGTGGAGCAGTGCTATAGCCAGAATGAATGCCCCGTAGAACCAGTTTGCCACGTAGATGTGCTTGACTTTGCGTTTGGCGATGGTGCCGAAGAACACGATGGCATAAGCGACCCACACCAGTGTGATCAGAATATCGATAGGCCATTCAAGCTCAGCATATTCCTTGCCGCTGGTTATTCCGAGCGGCAAGGTGATCGCTGCCGAGACAATCACGGCTTGCCATCCCCAGAAGGTAAAAGCAGCCAGTTTGTCGCTGAACAACCGCACATTGCAGGTGCGCTGCACCACGTAATAGGAGGTGGAAAACAAACCGCAGCCGCCAAAGGCAAAGATGACGGCATTGGTATGCAGCGGACGCAGTCGACCGAAATGAAAGTACGGTCCAAAATTCAGCTCAGGCCAGTACATTTGAGAGGCAATGATGACGCCGATCAGCATACCCACAATTCCCCAGATAACCGTCATCAGGGCAAATTGTCGAATCACGGTGTAGTTGTAGGCAGTGGCCTGGTTTTCCATGAGAGATGCGCTCCGGTTATCCCCAAAGAAATATGAATTCCGGCAAATTGCGTGCGCCGGTCAAATTGCATTTCTCTACTATAGCTGGTCAGCGATTTCTGCCTAGATTGACATCAGATGTTTGGTTTCAGTCAATCCGTTGTGATCGATTGGATTTTAGCTTGGCATATACAGTCAGTCCGGATGGTTTTTCTCATTCTCATTGGATTTGCGTGGAATACCTCGATCATCGTCTTGCAGGATGCGCCATGCCGGGCCTTCCATGTCATCGAATTGGCCATCTTTACTTGCCCACCAAAATACCAGTCCGATGATGAAAGCCAGTAAGACCGAAAGTGGAATCAATAAATAGAGGCTTTCCATTGATCATCCTTTATGCGGGCAATGCGCAGTGCGTTGAGTACCACCAGTAGCGAACTGCATGCCATGCCCAAGCTTGCCAGCCACGGCGTGACGAGACCTGAAATAGCCAAGGGAATGGCAATAAGATTGTAAATCAAGGCCCAGGCCAGATTTTGACGGGTGATGTGGCGAGTGAAACGGGCGATGCGCACGGCTGCAGGTATGGTTTCGAGACGATTGCCCAGTAGCACCATATCACCAGCCGCATGTGCTACATCTACGCCACCGCCCATCGCAATGGAAACACTGGCTGCGGCAAGGACGGGCGCATCATTAACGCCGTCACCGACCATCAACGCCAGCTGGCCGTTCTGTTGCAGATGATGCAAGTGGGTGAGTTTGGCGTCGGGCGTTGCATCCGATCGGAAAGTCGATAGGCCAAGCTGCGTGGCAAGTGCAGCCACATTGGCATTTTGGTCGCCGGATAATAGTTGAGGTGCAATTCCGAGTTGTTCCAATTCTGTGATGCATTGCTGCGCGCCGGGGCGAATGCTGTCGGCCAGCGTGAACGTGGCCAGCCATTGCTGACGGGAAGCGAGAGCGAGTACTTGATCGTTGATTTCTGAAGGTGCCGGCGCTGTGCAGAACGTAGCAATGAATGCAGGATGGCCGATCGCATACTCGGTGTTGTCGATCCAGCCGCTGATCCCGTTGCCTGGATACATGGCACAACCACTGGCTGCGCTGATTCCTTCCAATGCAAAGGCGTGGGCAAGGGGGTGGGATGAACTGGCTTCCAGTGCCGCCGCAATCTGGCGTGCCTGTGCTTCCGGAATTGACAGCGATTCGACTGATTCAATTCTGGGTTTGCCCTGTGTCAGCGTGCCGGTTTTGTCGAATACCACATCGGTGATATTGGCCAATGCCTCCAGTGCATGGCTACGTGTGACCATTAAGCCCAGTCGGGCGAGGCGTCCTGTGGCTGCGGTAAGCGCCGAGGGCGTGGCAAGAGACAGGGCGCAAGGGCAGGAAATGACCAGTACGGCGACAGTGATCGGCAATGCTCTTGCTGGATCGATGCTGTGCCATGCCAGCCAGGTCATCCCTGCAAAAAATAATAACGCCGTGACAAATCGGCTGGCTATCCTATCGACCAGCTGAGTCAGTCGTGGCTTTTCTGTCAGTGCCCTATCCAGCAGGCGCACAATTGCTGCCAAGTGTGTGGATTCGCCAACCTTCTCAACCCGAATAATAATGGGTGAGGCCAGGTTGATCGATCCTCCTGTCACACTTTCACCGGTTTTGCGCTGTAGCCCACGGCTTTCACCGGTGATCAGTGCTTCGCTGACTTCACTGGTGCCGTTTTCAATCGTGCCATCGATCGGGATAGTTTCGCCGGGTTTAACCAGAATGCGTACACCAGGCACAAGGCTAATGACAGGAGCTTCGTGCGTCGCACCATCCTCGTCGAGGCGGTGCGCGAAGGCCGGGATGAGTTTAACCAGACGCTCTGTTGCATCTCCTGCTTTACGTCGGGCGCTTTCTTCCCAAAAGCGGCCCAGTAGCAGCAAAAAAACAAACATGCTGATTGAGTCAAAGTAAACATCGCCGTGGCCGGTAATGGTGGTCCAGCAACTGGCAGAAAATGCCGCCAAAACACCTATGCTGACAGGCAAGTCCATTCCGGTACGGCCCAGGCGAAGCTCGCGCCAGCTAGTCTGGAAAAATGGCCAGCAGGAGTAGACGACCACCGGCAGCGTGAGAAGCAAGCTGGACCAGTTCATCAACCTTTGCCAGCGTACTTCTATTTCACCGGCCGTTGCAAGGTAGCTCGGGATGGCAAACATCATCACCTGCATCATCGAGAGACCGGCCACCCATAAGCGGAACAGTGCAGTTTTACGCCGTTTCTGCCAGGAAGCTTCTTCTTCTACCTGGTTGTAGGGTTGGGCACGGTAGCCGATAGCAGCGACCGCCTTGAGGATTTCGGAGAGATGGATGCGTGATTCATCCCAGCGAACCCGGGCCCGATGCGTGGTGTAATTGATGCTGGCGGAAAGTACGCCAGGAAGCCGTGCGATATGTTGCTCGTTCAGCCAGATGCATGCAGCGCAACTAATGCCTTCCAGCAACAGTACGCCTTCTCGGATGTTGGCTGATTCTGTGTGGACAAAACCCTGCTGCAATGACGGGGAGTCATAAAGGCTAATTTGTTCAAGGATGTCTGAGGGCAGAGGGTCATTTCGATTCGCAAAATGATCGCGTTGCGCGTAATACTGACCCAAGCCCCCATCAATAATGGTTCGGGCGACTGCCTGGCAGCCGGCGCAGCAAGCCGGGTATTCCTGCCCTTGGTAGTGAATCGGATAGTGCGCCCCTGACGGCACGATATCACCACAATGAAAACAGATCGTATTCATCAGTTCATTGTAGCGTGAAGCATCAGGCTGTGATCAGTTCGTTACCGGGCTTCAGTTAGCGGTTTGGAAAATGGCTTGTCATGGGCTTGTGCCTTTTAACTCACGATATTCCTTGCCTCTCCATTCAGGAACGCTTCCACGTTGCCTATTAATTGCTCGGCAAGCTGCAGCATGGTTTCTTCGCCGGCCCAGGCAATGTGCGGAGTGACAATCAAGTTGGGCAGGTCGACGTCCAACAGGAGGTTGCCATGGCGAGGAGGCTCTTCCGCCAGTACATCGACGCCTGCGCCGGCCAATTGATGGTTTTGCAATGCTGCCAATAGCGCCTTTTCATCCACAATGCCGCCACGTGCCGTGTTGATCAAGATGGCGGAAGGTTTCATCAGGGCAAATTCTTTTGCGCCAATAAGATGACGGGTTTCTTCGGTGAGCGGGCAGTGCAGGCTCACGACATCCGCTTTTGCCAAGGCATCGTTGAACAATACATAGCCAGGGCGCACGGTTGGAACGTTCTTGTGCTCGGCAAAGATGATGCGCATGCCTAACCCTTTCGCCATATTCGCCAAGGACCGACCCAGAGCGCCGCCGCCAATAAGGGTCAATGTACTGCCGTTCAGATCGTGAATCGGATGGTCAAGCAAGCAGAATCCTGTGGCTTTTTGCCAGGCACCTGCTTGCAGGTCAGCACGATATGCCAGTAGCTGGCGGCGCAATGCCAGCATCAGCATGAGTGCATGTTCGGCAACTCCGGTTAGTGCGTAATCCCGTACGTTGCAGACAGTCACGCCATGCTTCTTGCATGCAGCAATATCGATATTGTTGTATCCCGTAGCAGCGACGGCGATCAGCTTGAGTTTTGGGGTGTGCTGCAAAATGGCAGCGTTAATAGCAACCTTGTTTGTAATTGCTACGGTGGCGTCTTTCAGTCGCTCGGCCGTTTCCTCTGGACGTGTCTGGGTATAACCCACCCATTGGTGTCGGTTGCTGACAGGGCGCAGCGGAACATTCAGAGTGTCTCTATCCAGAAAGACGATTTGCGGTTGCATTACGTTGTTCCTTTGCATGCAAAAAGAAACGCCGGCTTCCGATTGGCCGGCGTTGCGTGTTGGAGGGATTTTACCGGTTAGAACATGTGCAGGCCACCGTTGATTGCAATGTTGGATCCCGTGATAAATGCGCCGGATTCGCTGGCAAGATAGGCGACCAGATCGCCGATTTCCTCTGGTTTTCCAAGGCGTCCAACCGGAATGGTCGAGATGATTTGGTTGCGAACCTCTTCCTTGATTGCCATGACCATTTCAGTGCCAATATAACCTGGGCTGATGGTGTTGACGGTCACGCCTTTTTTGGCGACTTCCTGTGCCAACGCTTTGGTAAAGCCATGCATCCCAGCCTTGGCGGCAGAATAGTTGGTCTGTCCAAACTGTCCTTTTTGTCCGTTCACCGAAGACATATTGATGATACGGCCCCACCCGCGTTCAGTCATCCCTTCGCAAAACTGTTTGGTGATATTGAAAACTGAATCGAGGTTGGTGCCGAGTACGGCATCCCAATCGACTTTGGCGAGTTTTTTGAACACGGCATCACGAGTGATGCCGGCGTTATTGACCAACACATCCACAGGGCCGACTTCGGAGGTGATTTGTTCGGCCATGCGTGCGCATTGGTCAAAGTCGGTTACGTCGCAGATATATACTTTGAAATCGTATCCTTGTGTTTTCATGTCGGCGACCCAGGAGTGGGCGCGTTCCGCCTGAATGTCGCAGGTGACAACGGTATGACCGCTGTCTGCGAGTTTCTTGCAGATTGCTGTACCGATGCCGCCAATGCCGCCGGTGACGAGTGCTACTCGTTTCATGAAAAACTCCTTTTGAGGTTTCGGGCTTGGTATTGGATTGCCCATCGTGAAGAGGTAAGACATTTTAAAGGATAGGCACGGTTGGATTTTTTACTAGAGAGACCGGAGTAATTTTTTTACAGACGAATTACTCGTGTAGGAGGGCCGCCTTGTTTTACTTGGCAAGCGGGTAACATTTTTTGTGACCGCAGGTCGGAATTCGCTTAAAGCAGAAGACTACGGGTTTGTCCAGAATTGAGGGGGTGGGCTGCTTCGGATAGAATACGCAATTCCAATAGCCTTCAATTGCCATGACCAAGTTCATTTTCGTTACCGGCGGTGTCGTTTCCTCGCTGGGTAAGGGCATAGCGGCCGCATCGGTTGCTGCCATTCTCGAAACGCGCGGGCTTAAAGTCACCATGATGAAGCTCGATCCTTACATTAATGTGGATCCGGGTACCATGAGCCCATTCCAGCACGGCGAAGTTTTTGTGACCGAAGATGGCGCAGAAACGGACCTTGATCTGGGCCACTATGAGCGTTTCATTTCTTCCAAGATGACGAAACGCAACAATTTCACCACCGGCCAGATTTACGATTCTGTGATCAAAAAAGAACGCAGAGGCGACTATCTCGGCAAAACGGTTCAGGTGATTCCGCACATTACCGATGAGATCAAGTATTTCATCAAGCAAGGTGCCGGTGCGGCTGATATCGCCGTGATCGAAGTGGGCGGTACGGTGGGCGATATTGAATCGCTGCCTTTCCTCGAAGCAATTCGCCAGATGGGTATCATTCTGGGCAAGGAAAATACCTGCTTTATTCATCTTTCTTATGTGCCATATCTCGCTGCTGCTGGCGAGATCAAAACCAAACCAACCCAGCACAGCGTCAAAGAACTGCGCGAAATCGGTATTCAGCCCGATATTCTGATCTGTCGCGGTGATCGTGTGGTCCCTGATGAAGAACGGCGCAAAATCGCTTTGTTTACCAATGTGCAGGAACGTGCAGTGATTTCCTGTCCGGATATGGACAGCATTTACAAGATCCCTCGTGTGCTGTCCGATCAAGGCATTGATGACATTATCGCTCGCCAGTTGCATCTCGAAGATCTGAAGCCCGTCGATCTTTCAGTCTGGGACAAGATTGTCGTTGCCCTTGAGAATCCCGGCCAGACAGTTACGATTGCCATGGTTGGCAAGTACGTTGACCTGACCGAATCCTACAAATCGCTGATCGAAGCGCTGAAACATGCCGGTATTCATACTCTCAGTGAGGTCAAAATCCAGTTCGTGGATTCTGAATCTCTCGAAAGCGAAGGCATCGATGTTCTGAAGAATGTGGATGCTATTCTGGTGCCGGGCGGCTTTGGCAAGCGCGGTGTGGAAGGCAAGATCATGGCCGTGCGCTATGCCCGCGAGAACAATATCCCTTATCTCGGTATTTGCTTGGGTATGCAGATTGCGTTGATCGAATATGCCCGTGATCTTGCGCATATGCCGGGTGCCAATTCCACCGAATTCGATGCAGAAACCGATTATCCGATCGTCGCACTGATCGATGAATGGGTTGGCCGTGACGGCAAGATTGAAACGCGCGACGAGAATTCGAACAAAGGCGGCACAATGCGTCTTGGCGCGCAGGAATGTCGTTTGGCCCAGGATTCGCTGGCTGCGCGTATTTATGGCGCCGAAGTAATTACCGAGCGTCATCGTCATCGTTATGAAGTAAATAACCATTATCTTGGCAGGCTGGAAGCTGCGGGTCTCAAGATTAGCGGTCGGTCGGCCGGTGCGGAACAACTTGTTGAAACCATTGAACTGCCAAACCATCGCTGGTTTTTTGCTTGCCAGTTCCATCCGGAATTTACATCGACCCCGCGCGATGGCCATCCGCTATTCAAGTCCTTTATCGAGGCGGCCGTTTCCTATGCTCATGAACATGGCCGTGAAGGATTGAGCTGCTAAATCTTTAGAATGGCACAGACCCGGAATTTCGGGAGAAACGCTGTTTCCGTGTTTCTGTGCCTTCTTCCCGAAGGATGTACGCTTTGGGTATGTTGTAAAGGAAACTAAATTGAAGCTTTGCGGTTTTGATGTTGGTCTCGACAAACCTTTCTTCCTGATCGCTGGCCCGTGTGTCATCGAGAGCGAACAAATGTGTCTCGATATCGCCGGTGAGATGAAAATGATCACCGATGCATTGGCAATCCCCTATATTTTCAAGGCCAGCTTTGACAAGGCCAATCGCAGTTCGGGTAAATCGTTCCGTGGACCTGGTATGGAAAAAGGCCTGGAAATATTGGCTCGAGTTCGGCGAGAAATTGGCGTGCCTGTATTGACGGATGTGCATACCGAAGAAGAAATTCCGCAGGTCGCGGCGGTGGTGGATGTGTTGCAAACCCCGGCGTTTCTCTGTCGGCAGACCGATTTTATCCATGCTGTGGCGGCATCCGGCAAACCGGTAAATATCAAGAAGGGCCAATTTATGGCCCCTGGTGATATGAAAAATGTGGTTGATAAGGCCAAGGAGGCCTGCGGCGGTAAGGACACCATTCTGGTTTGCGAGCGCGGCGCTTCTTTTGGTTATAACAATCTGGTCAGTGATATGCGCAGTCTGGCTATCATGCGTGAAACTGGTTGCCCCGTGGTTTTTGATGCGACACACTCGGTGCAGTTGCCGGGCGGGCAGGGGACTTCGTCGGGCGGTCAGCGTGAATTTGTGCCAGTGCTGGCACGTGCAGCCGTTGCTGTGGGGATCGCCGGCTTGTTTATGGAAACGCACCCGGATCCGGCAAAAGCGCTGTCCGATGGTCCCAATGCATGGCCTTTGTCTAAAATGCGTGAGTTGCTCACGGTTTTAAAAATGCTGGATGATGTGACGAAATTACATTGCATTGACTGAGCGCACGATTTTTTTAACTGGACTGTGTTACTTTCCTACGGTTATTTTTTGTAGCTAGGCTTGTTTTAATTACTTGAGGATGTGCAAATGAGTGCAATCGTTGAAGTGATCGCCCGCGAAATTCTGGATTCCCGCGGCAACCCGACTGTTGAAGCTGATGTATTGCTGGAATCTGGCGTGATGGGCCGTGCTGCGGTACCGTCAGGCGCTTCCACCGGTGAGCGCGAAGCGCTGGAACTGCGTGACGGCGACAAATCCCGCTATCTGGGCAAGGGCGTTTTGAAGGCTGTTGAAAACATCAACACCGAAATCTGTGAAGCCATCATTGGTCTGGATGCTGCAGACCAGACCTTCATCGACAAGACCATGCTTGATCTGGACGGCACTGACGACAAGAGCCGTCTGGGCGCTAATGCGATCCTCGCTGTTTCCATGGCATTGGCCAAGGCCGCTGCAGAAGAAGCTGGCCTGCCACTGTATCGTTACATTGGCGGTTCCGGCCCGATGGCACTGCCGGTTCCGATGATGAACGTGGTCAACGGTGGCGAGCATGCCAACAACAGCCTGGACTTCCAAGAACTGATGATTATCCCGGTTGGCGCACCGACTTTCCGCGAAGCCCTGCGCATGGGCGCTGAAGTGTTCCACAATCTGAAGAAGATTCTGCACGACAAGCACATGCCCACCACCGTGGGCGATGAAGGCGGTTTCGCACCAAACGTTGCCAATGCTGAAGAAGCACTGGAAATGATTCTTGCCGCCGTGACCAAGGCTGGCTACAAGCCGGGTGAGGATGTCTGCATCGCTCTGGATTGCGCTGCATCCGAGTTCTTCGAAAAAGATACTGGCCTGTACTACTACAAGAAGGGCGATGGCCGCAAGCTGACCGCAGAACAGCAAGTTGACTACCTTGAAAGCTTGGTCAACAAATTCCCGATCATTTCGATCGAAGACGGCATGGGCGAGCGCGATTGGGATGGCTGGAAGGTACTGACCGACCGTCTGGGCAGCAAGGTTCAAATCGTCGGCGATGATCTGTTCGTGACCAATACCAAGATTCTGGCTGAAGGCATCAAGAAAGGTATTTGCAACTCGATCCTGATCAAGGTTAATCAGATTGGTTCGCTGACTGAAACCCTGGCTGCCGTTGAGCTGGCCAAGCGCAATCGCTACACTTCGGTAATGAGCCATCGTTCCGGTGAAACGGAAGACAGTACCATTGCTGATCTGGCCGTAGCGACCAACTGCATGCAGATCAAGACTGGTTCCTTGAGCCGTTCCGACCGTATGGCCAAGTACAACCAACTGCTGCGTATCGAAGAAGAACTTGGTGATGCAGCTTACTACCCGGGCAAGGCTGCGTTTTATCAGCTGAAGGGCTGAGACGACGCCAAGCATTGGATGGTGTAACATGCGAACCGGAGCCTAGGCTCCGGTTTTCTTTTGTCTGGATTCCACTACATGCGTTTGCTTGCCATTATTTTTGCTGTGTTGATCGCTGCGCTGCAATGGCCGCTCTGGGTCGGTAAAGGGGGCTGGCTGCGGGTTTGGCAGCTGGATCAGCAGGTTGCCGAGAGCAAAGCAAATAACGGCAAATTGCAAGAACGCAATGATGCGCTGGAAGCGGAAGTCAGTGATTTGAAAACGGGCACTGATGCCATTGAAGAGCGGGCTCGGAACGAGCTGGGCATGGTAAAGTCTGACGAAATATTTTTCCAAATTCTCGATAAACACAAACCTTCGATTTCCTCATCGATCAATGCCAGCCAAGCGGATGCTTCCGCGCCCGGAGTGGCTAGTCAGGTCAATGACGTCTCTGCTGCTAGTCGCTGACCATAACAGTTTTCAGCAAACCTTCTGGTTGAGTGTTCCTGTTATCCCTAATGTGACTCAGCTATAGTCACGGGATAACATGAAGGTACTATGACCGATCTCTCTATTATGTCTGCTCAGCCGTCTCGCCGTACCGGGACGCTCTATTACAAGATGGCTGAGGAATTGGCGCAGGCTATTACCTCTGGCGTATTACAGGCCGGAGAGAAGTTGCCATCGATACGCAAACTGTCATCACAGCGTCAAGTCAGTTTGACCACGGTGATGGAAGCCTATCGTGAGCTTGAAGATCGTGGCTATATTGAAGCGCGCCCACAATCTGGCTTCTATGTGCGGGCGCAACGAGGCTTTGCTGTCCCGGATTTAACCCAGCCACCGAAAAATCCGTCTGAAGTCGTGATCGATCCCTTGCTGCAGCCATCCGAGCTGGCGCGATTGCACGATATCAAGGTGGATTTTGGCCTGGCGATCCTTTCACCCAAACTCTATCCCAATCAACAGTTACAAAGAATTTTGGCGCAGGTGACTCGTCAGGATCCAGAGATGTTGTCCGATTACGGCAAGCCGGTGGGCGATCTGGAGCTTCGTCGGCAGATTGCACGGCGTGCTTTGGCTTGGGGCGGTCATATCGATGCCGAGGATATCCTGATCACCCACGGTGGCTTGGAGGCGCTCAATCTGTGTTTGCGCGCCGTGACTCAGCCCGGTGATGTGGTCGCCATTGAATCCCCTGCGTATTTTGGATTATTGCAGATACTGGAAAGTTTCCGCCTCAAGGCGCTGGAAATCCCAACGCATCCGCAGACGGGTATCTCGATCGAGGCTCTGGAATTGGCCACGCGTGACAATGCTGTCAAGGCATGCGTGCTTTTGCCAAATTTCTCCAATCCTTTGGGGAGCTTGATGCCGGATGAAAATAAAAAGCGGCTGGTGGAAATGCTTTCTGAGCGGCGGATACCGTTGATTGAGGACGATATCTACGGTGAGTTCTGTTACCACGGCGATCGACCACGCCCGGCCAAGGCCTTTGATCGTGATGGCAACGTGATGCAAATCGCTTCATTTACCAAAGTGGTTGCACCCGGTTTCCGTGTGGGCTGGGTCGTGGCTGGGCGCTTTCAGCGTGAGCTGGAATCGCTCAAGTTCATCAATACCTATTCAACCTCGATGCTGTTGCAGCGGACGATTGCCCGTTTTCTGGAAAGCGGCGGTTATGAACATCATTTGCGCCGCTTGCGCAAGGCGTGTGCCGAACAGGTGGCCAGTGCGGTGGCGGCGATCCAGCGTTTCTTCCCTGCGGACAGCCGGCTCCATGTTCCACAAGGCGGGTATGTATTGTGGCTGGAGTTGAATCCAGCGGTAGATGTACTTATTCTGCTGCAAAAGGCACTGGCTGAAGGCATCAGCTTTACGCCAGGCCCGTTATTTTCTCCTAGCCATAGCTACCGCAATTGCCTGCGGATCTGCTGTGTCGAGCCGTGGACCATGCGGCATGAACGGGCTATTCAGCGCCTTGGCGATCTGGCTGCCGGTATTATCCAAGGCGACTGATCGCGGTCAGACAAATATTTCGCCCTTCATATACAGCACGGCTTTGCCATTGATCATGATGCCATCTTCGCGCAGTTCGCAATTGATGGTGCCGCCGCGTAAAGATAGCTGCTGCGCCTGAAGGCGGTTTTTATTCAGTCGCTTGGCCCAATACGGTGTCAGCGTGCAGTGTGCCGATCCGGTAGCCGGATCTTCCGGATTGCCGGCATTGGGCGAAAAAAAGCGTGAAACGAAATCAACGTTCTTCCCTGGTGCTGTCACGATCACGCCCAGGCAGTCACGGATTTCTGCAAGAAGCGCCATGCTGGGTGTCAACGCAGCAACCTGTTCTTCGTCTTTCAAAATAACCAGATAGTCGCGTGCGACAAGAATGGCTTGCGCATCCACGCCTAATGCCGCTTCCAACAGTGCCGGCGCTTTGCAGGGCATGGCTTCCATCGTCGGGAAAAGCATGCTGAGCGAGCCATCAAGTTCCAGGAAAACGGGCAATTCACCGGATGCCGAGAAAAATAGGCAGCGATTGCCATCGACCAATTTTTCCATAAACAGAATAAAAGCCGCTGCCAGTGTGGCATGGCCACAAAGATCAATCTCTGTGGTGGTGGTGAACCAACGGATTCTGAATGCAGTGCCTTCCCGAACCACAAAAGCAGTTTCAGAGTGGTTGTTCTCGACGGCAATTTGCTGCATCAATACGGCGCTGGGCCAACTGTCCAGTAGGCAGACTGCAGCAGGGTTGCCGGTAAACGGGCCTTGAGTAAAGGCGTCAACCTGATAGATCGGAATTTTCATGGGTGATTGACTTGGCAAGAGGAAACAAGTGTTGGATGGCAGTTATTGTGCCAAGAGTATGTCAAGAGACAAAAGCAGGCAACAAGAACAGCAAGGCTATCGTGAGCCTTGCTGTGGTTGGAAAGATATCACCCTGGAATCAGGCGTGGGCGTGCGGCTGGCGGGTGGTGTGTAAATGGTGCAGGGCGCTGTGCAGTTTTCCGAGCCAGCCGGTCGGTTGTTCCTGTACCCCGTCCAAGCGAAAACGGCTGTTAAGGCGTAGCGACTCGATCACCACGGCTTGCTGTCCCTGAATCTGATGGCGTTCACCATGTGTGAGCACAATATCATCGCCATTGTCGGTCAACCACAGCTGGCCTTCTTCGCAGACGATGAATGCACCTTGTTGTTCGGTCAGCTGTATGACAGAGCGAGATGGTCGGGTAGTTGTCTTCATGATTGCGTCCCCTTGTTTATACTGTTGCCATTTTCTCGCGCCACTCGCAAGTGCGACAGAGCCAGACAGTTAGGTTATTTATGCAAACAGCGCAAAACAATGAACAACTGTGATGTCATCTTTTCTGTAAAACTGTAATTAAATGCACCATCAAGGCGTTGGCTGATGCACTGTTGTGAGGCTTGATTGCCGATCTTGTGTCGGTGCTTGATGAAATATGGCCTCACTAAACCAGGGCGGAGTTGGCACGCCGCTTGCTGCTTGCTATGACCTAATGACTTTAATAAGAGAGAAGTGGAGATATGGACGAACACATCGAACTATTGCGCCTCTTGGCGCGCCTTAAACTACAGGTTCGACGGGAACTGGATCAAAGTGTGGATCTGGAGCGTTTGAAAAATGACTCGCAATATGCACGCGCTCGTCTGGATGAGATTGAAGAAAGTACGACGGATGAAGAAGTGTTGATCAACGTTCTGCGTCTGCGCGAAATGTTGCTCCCATATCAACCAGGAAAAGGTTCTGCTATACCGGCGGCCATTGAGCAACGATATCTGTTTGGTGCCCGTTCTTGAGTCTGGAAATATCAGTAACCCACTCGGCAATGAGTTCGATGGACTCCTGAGTCCCAGTTTCTGAACCACATGCAATAACGGTTTGGCCGGGGGCCTATAAAACCACCGGCCGACCGAATCCCAGTTTTGTTTTCAGGTGGGTGATGTCGTTGAACAAGCGGATGCAGGGTACGCCGTGATAGAAATCCACCACGCTGATCGAGGCGTTGTCGGAGCGGAACGGGAAGCGGTTTTCCAGCGAACCGCCGGCCCACAGCGTCAGCATGGCGCGGATGATGCCGGCATGTGCCACGGCAGCGACCACGTTGCCCTGATGTTGGGTCACGATCTTCTCGCCAAAACGCAATGCGCGCGTGGCCAATTGCGCCATGCTTTCCGCATTTTGCAGGACCGGCCGGGGCATGCTGGCGACCGGCCCCATGTTGATCCAGACATTGATCTCTTCGAATAACACGGGTTTCTGTTCCTTGAGCGCATGGATCGTGAAATCGGACAGTTCACCGAAATCGTATTCGATCAGGTCCGGGTCGATCTGGACATCGACACCCACGCACCGGCTGATGGCCGCGGCAGTTTGCCGGGCGCGGGACAGCGGGCTGGCGTAGAGCGCATTGACCCCGTACTCGGTCATCCGTTCTGCCAGCGCTTCGGCTTGCAGCAGGCCGTGTGCTTCGAGCGGATCATCGGTCGTGCCCAGGATGCGGCCTTCCTGGTTGGAAACGGTACGACCGTGGCGGATCAGGATCAGCCGGGCGACTTCGTCCTGCGAGGCGTCGAAAAAACCTTTCATTCTTTGAGCTCCTCCCGCATGGCATTGATGATGGCAGTGTAATCGGACTGGCCGAAAATGGCCGAGCCGGCGACGAAAGTATCCACGCCGGCGGCGGCAATGGCACGAATATTCTCCACCTTGACCCCGCCGTCGATCTCCAGCCAGATTTCCCGCCCGGTGCGCGCCGTGTATTCGTCGATGCGGGCACGCGCGGCGCGGGCTTTTTCCAGCGTGGCGGGAGTGAACGACTGACCACCGAAACCCGGATTGACCGACATCAGCAGGATCACATCGATCTTGTCCATCACGTAATTGAGATGATGCAGCGAGGTAGCCGGGTTGAACACGAGCCCGGCCTTGCAGCCGCAATCGCGGATCAAGCCCAGGCTGCGGTCAACGTGGTCGGCGGCTTCCGGGTGGAAGGTGATGATATCGGCGCCCGCCCGGACGAAATCGGGAATGATGCGATCTACTGGTGTCACCATCAGGTGCACATCGATGGGAACGCGGGTGTGCGGGCGGATCGCCTCGCATACCCGCGGACCGAAACTCAGGTTCGGCACGTAGTGGTTGTCCATGACATCGAAATGGATCAAATCGGCGCCGGCGGCGACCACGCTGTTCATTTCCTCGCCCAGACGGGAAAAATCGGCAGCAAGCAGGCTGGGAGCAATGCGAAAATTCGGCATGGTAATTTCCTGATCAGATTGTAACGTGCGACGAAAACGTCTGCGCCAGCTCGGCAAACGAGATTTTCACCGGCAATTGCTCGCAAACGACCAACGCATCGTCATAGTCATTGCCGGGAAAGAAGTGGCTGCGGGTGATCAGGCAGGCCAATCCGGCTTTCCGCGCGGCGATGAATCCGTTGGGAGAATCCTCGATGGCCAGGCAGGACTCTGCCGGCAGGGCCAGTTCCTGCAGCGCCTTCAGATAAGCTTCCGGGTGCGGTTTTTTCTCGGCCACATCCTCCCCGCATACCAAGCAGGAAAACAGGTCGCGCCAGTGCGTGCCGATATGGTGTGACAACAGCGCCGCGACATTACTGGCGGCCGTCGTGGTCACGATGGCCTGCTTGCAGCCGGCTTGATGCGCTTCGCGTATCAGATTCAATACGCCGGGGCGCAGGGTGATGGCCCCGCAGGCAACGGTAACGGCATAGCGCTGCGTTTTCAGCCGATACAGCTGATCGAGCTGGCGTGGCCAGTCCGGATGCCGGGTGCGCGCCGGATCGTTTTCCTCGGCGTAGCGCTGGATACGTTCCCTGCCGCCGGTGATATCCAGCAGCCGCTCATATTCCTCGTCGCTCCAATGCCAAGGCAAGCCTGTTTCCCGAAAGGCATGGTTGAATGCCGGCAAGTGGCCATGAGGCTCGGTTTCGGCCAGCGTGCCGTCGACGTCCCAAAGCAGGGCGCGTAGTCGCGGTGGTTTATCCAGCCTGTTGGAAATGTTCGTCATGGCTGGCGCTTTGCCCGGTGCATCAATTGCAGGATCATCGGCGTGAAGATCAATTCCATGGCCAGTTCCATCTTGCCGCCCGGGACCACGATGGTATTGGGCCGGCTCATCCAGGAGTCGTGCAGCATCGAGAGAAGGTAGGGGAAATCGATCCCCTTGGGATTGTCGAAGCGGATGACCACCATGCTTTCGTCCGCCGTAGGAATCGATTTGGCGATGAACGGATTGGAAGTATCCACGGTGGGCACGCGCTGGAAGTTCACATGGGTGCGGGAAAACTGCGGACAGATGTGGTCCACATAATCCGGCATGCGGCGCAGGATGGTGTCGGTCACGGCTTCTTGAGAATAGCCGCGCATTTTCTGGTCGCGATGCAGTTTCTGGATCCATTCCAGATTGATGATCGGTACCACGCCCACCAGCAAGTCGACATGCCGGGCGATATTCACTTTTTCATCCACGTAACCGCCGTGCAGCCCTTCATACAGCATCAGATCGGTCGCCGCTTCGATCTCTTCCCACTGGGTGAAGGTGCCGGGCGCCTGGCCGTAGGGCTCGGCTTCCACCTCGTCGTGCAGATAGCGCCGGGTTTTGCCATTGGCCGACTGGCCATAGCGGGTAAACAGCGCTTCCAGCGCATCGAGCAGATTGGTTTGCGGGCCGAACAGGCTCAGGTGGCGATTGCCGCCGTCTTCGGCTTCTTTCATTGCGGTTCGCAACGCCTGCCGGTCGAAACGGTGGAAGGCATCGCCTTGCACGAACTGGGCCTTGAAGCCCTCGCGCCGGAAGATATGGGCAAAACTGTTCAGGACGGACGTTGTTCCCGCACCGGACGAGCCGGTCACCGCTACGACGGGATGTTTGGCGGACATGCAATATTTCTCCAGTGAAAATGGGTCTCAGCAATCCTGGGTGAACAGGCTGCGTTCCTGGAACAGGGGTGAAACGAAGGGACGATCGATACCGTTGTCGTGTTCGGTGTGATAGCGAATGATGCGCTTCACTTCATTACTGGAACCGAGGATGACCGGTACGCGCTGGTGCAGTTGCTGCGGCGGAATATCGAGAATGCGCTGGCGACCGGTCGTGGCCATGCCGCCGGCCTGCTCGATCAGCATGGCCATCGGATTGGCTTCGTACAGCAGGCGCAGGCGGTCGGGCAGCGCGGCATCCTTGCCGCCGCGCGGGTACATGAAAATGCCGCCGCGCATCAGGATGCGATGGACTTCGGCCACCATCGAAGCAATCCAGCGCATATTGAAATCGCGCCCCATCGGGCCGCTCGCGCCTTCCTTGCATTCCTTCACGTAACGCGCCACGGGCGGCTCCCAGAAGCGCGCATTGGAGGTATTGATGGCAAATTCGCTGGTATGGGCCGGCATCTTCAGGTTGGGGTGGGTCAAGACGAAATGGCCCGATTCCCGGTTCAGGGTGAAGCAGTGCGTACCTTGGCCCAGCGTCAGCACCAGCATGGTGGCGGGGCCATACAACGCATAGCCGGCGGCGAGCTGTTTCGCGCCCGCTTGCAGATAGCTCTGTTCCGATGGCGCGGCATCCGTGGCATTGCGCAGAATCGAGAAAATCGTGCCCACCGACATGTTGATGTCGATGTTGGACGAGCCATCGAGCGGATCGAAGACCAGCAGGTATTCGCCTTGCGGGTACTGCTGCGGAATCGGGTAGGGCGTAGCCATTTCTTCGGAGGCCATGCCGCAAAGCTGGCCGCTCCATTCGCAATTGCCCAGCATCACTTCGTTGGTGAGGACATCCAGTTTTTTCTGGATTTCCCCTTGCGCGTTTTCCGTGCCCAGCGAGCCCAGATTGCCGTCCAGCGCACCCTTGGAAACCATGGATGAAATGGTTTTGACCGCATTGGCCACGTTGTTGAGCAGGGAGACCAGATCATGCTGGCCGGTATGCCCCCGCAGTTGTTCTACCAGGAATTTTGCTAATGTCGTACGTCCGGACAGCATGTTTCTCTCCTCGATCGAATACCCCGGCGGGCGGGTGCCACACCGGGAATCACTGTTGTTATGCGCGGGTTCGCGGTGGAATCAGGCGGCGCCGAGCTGGTCGCGCCAGCCCGGGTAGAAATGGTCGGCATCGGCCTGGAACGAGAAGAACGCACCGAGCAGTTCGGCATGGCTCTTGGCGTACTCGACCAGATGGATGCCCTGTTGCCAGGCATCCTGTGCCTGGCGCAGGGATTTGGCTCCAGCGGTGCCGCCGTCACGATGACCGAAGGCACCGCCGCCGGAAGTCTGGATTACGTTGGAATGGCCGAGATTGTCGAAGAAGGCCGGCAGGCGCAGCGCATTCATGCCGCCGGAAATGATCGGCGTGGTGGCCTTCATCGCCAGCCATTCCTGCCGGTAGTAAGGGCCTTGCGCCGAATCCTGCTCCAGCATGTAGGCGATTTCCTTGTCTCGGCCTTCGCCTTCCATCTTGCCGAAACCCATGGTGCCGGTATGGATGCCCGACGCGCCGAGCAGGCGGCTCATCTTGCCAAGTACAAAAGCGCTATAGCCTCGCTGGCTTT
The DNA here is from genome assembly GCA_031291275.1 of Formivibrio sp. Lineage (GTDB taxonomy): Bacteria > Pseudomonadota > Gammaproteobacteria > Burkholderiales > Chitinibacteraceae > Formivibrio. The sequence goes on along the minus strand of JARLJJ010000435.1, from coordinate 942 downwards.
GCGGGCTGGTCACGGCGCCATGGCCGGCGCGATGATAGTGCAGGAACTGGTTCGGAAACTGGCGGCGGCAGGTGGTGACGGCGGTCGGGCCGGCCACGTAGCCATCGACCAGGAAGGCGACGTGGTTGGCGTTCTCGCCGAAGATGTCGAGAATCGCCTCGCCCCGCGCGATCATTTCGAAGGGATCGTCGGCGGTGATGTTGGCCGAGAAGAGCTTCACTTCGCCGGTGGCATCCTGCGCGCGGCGCATGGCATCGGCCACGCGGCGCATGGTGTCTTTCAGCGGCGCAAAGGTTTGATTGCCTTGCGGTTCGTCGTTCTTGATGAAATCGCCGCCGAGCCAGAATTCGTGGCAGGCATCGGCGAACGGCTGCGGGCGCAGGCCGAGCTTGGGCTTGATGATGGTGCCGACGATCATGCCGCCGTTGACCACCGGGCGACCCAGTACGCGCCACAGGTCGACGATATTCATGGCCGGGCCGTCGAACAGTTGCAGATACACCGGCGGCACGTAGAAATCATACATCTTGGCGTATTCCACATCGCCCATGCCCTGGTTGTTGCCGATGGTCAGGGTCAGGAAAGACGCCATCATGGCGCGGCCGTCGATGATGTTGCGATCGAACAGCTCGACCGGGAAGGCAATCTTCATCAGCTCGTTGGCCGGATCGATCTCGTACACCAGCGCATCCACGCCCTTGGTGAAATCGTCGGTGGTACAGACTTCCACGTTGGTGCCGGTCGAGGATTCGGCGGCGAAGTGCGCAGCCGTTTCCAGATAGCCATGGCCGCTCTTGGGCTTCATGATGTAGGCGCACAAGACATGGCGGCCCGCGGCGATCAGGTCGGCTTCATTGAGATCAAGACGGGCATAACGGTTGGATTGGTCCACGGCGTTTCCTTGGCTGTGTTATCGAAAGACAGCGCCAGACTACGCGTCGG
>JARLJJ010000434.1 GCA_031291275.1 Formivibrio sp. | reverse complement strand
ACCGGCGATCCACCCTCGGCCTGCTTCAGGATGGCAAGGATTTGGCTGTCTGAAAAACGGGATGTCTTCACGTAAAACTTCCTCTGGTTCGTTAGGAGAAAATTCTACTTCTGACTGCGATTATTTTCAGGGGGGATTACCAATCCGCTCAAGGCACTGCGAACAAATCCCACTTTTCCCTGGGAATTCAGCAGTGCGACGCCTAAAACTGCACAATTGGTGGTGATCAACGGCAGAAAAATACCCAGTACCTGATACAGGGCAGGGCTGGTTTTCTAGATGACCATTTCGACAAACTGCACCAGTGCGGCAATGACCAGAATGAAGGCCAGAATACGCAGGTAAGTCATTCCCAGTGGCAGCAGCAACCAGTTTTCCAACATCCAGGTTGCAGCGGCGGCCAGTGTTAACACCAAGGTCGTTGCCAGCCCCATGCCAATGCTGCCGGAAACTTGCTTCGATACGCCCATGAATGGGCAAAGGCCGAGAAACTTGACCAGTACTACGTTGTTTACCCGCACCGTGGTGAGGATGAAAAAGAAATATTCATGCATGACTGTCTCCTTTTCTCTTGCGGCTGTAAGGGATGTGCTACCCATGGAAATGGCTGTAACGGTATGAATTTATTGTTTTATTTGTATTTTGTCGGTTTGGTTTTTCGTGGGTTTGCCGCAACAAGGTATGTCATCGTGTGGGCGTTGTGACAAGGTGACATGTGGTTTTGTCTTGGTTGGCGGGTAAAAGATGTAAAAAAGCTGTCGCTTGCTTGCAGCTTTGGTACTCTTTCAGCGGATACTTCGGTGTGTTACACCGTTACCTGAATTGTTCGTGCAAAAGGATTCGCTCTTGCTCAATACTCATCACAAGCTAGAACTCAAGGAAGTGTTGCGCACACTGGTTGCCGATGGCTTGCTGGCGGCTGCCGATGCGCAGAAATTGGTGCAGCCCGGAGCTTCGCGGAAAGGCGGGGAGATACATCCTTTGGTGTTGATTGGTAATAGTCGTTTGCCCGATGCGCGCGATCCCCAAAAAAATCTGAGCATTGATGTGTTGACCGAGTGGCTGGCGGGGAAGGCCAGGTTGCCGTACTACCATATCGATCCATTGAAGATTGATGTGTCCAGCGTATGCGATGTGGTTTCGCATGCCTATGCCACGCGCTTTCGTATTCTGCCGGTGGCCGTGGGCGTCAATGAAGTGACGGTGGCGACCGCTGAGCCCTTCGAGCGTGAATGGCAGGAAGAGCTGGAGCGCATCCTGCGGATTCGTATTATTCCAGTCGTTGCCAATCCGCTCGATATCCTGCGCTATCTGGCTGAGTTCTATAATCTGGCCCGTTCGGTCAGGCATGCGATCGACCTGCATAAAACGCTGCCCACAGGTATCACCAATTACGAGCAATTGGTTCAATTGGGGCGAACTGGTTCAATCGATGCCAACGATCAGTCCATTGTGACGATCGTGGATTGGCTGCTGCAGTATGCCTTTGAGCAGCGTGCCAGCGATATTCACATTGAGCCGCGTCGGGACGTCAGCCATGTCCGCTTTCGTATCGATGGCGTGATGCACCCGGTTTACCAGACACCGATGGCGGTCATGGCGGCGATTACCAGCCGGATCAAATTGCTGGCGCGGATGGATGTCACGGAAAAACGTCGGCCGCAGGATGGTCGCATCAAAACCCAGGCACCCAACGGCGAAGAAATTGAACTGCGTCTTTCCAGCATGCCGACGGCATTTGGTGAAAAACTGGTGTTGCGTATCTTCAATCCGGACTTGCTGTTAAAGAATTTCTCCGAACTCGGTTTTACCGATGATGAAAACCGGACATGGCAAGAGCTGATCCGCCGGCCTCACGGTATCGTGCTGGTAACTGGCCCTACGGGTTCGGGCAAGACCACCACGCTGTATTCCACCTTGCGTGAATTGGCCACGCCTGAAGTCAATGTCTGCACTGTTGAAGACCCCATTGAAATGATTTATCCGCAGCTCAACCAGATGCAGGTGCAGCAAAATATCGGGCTCGACTTTGCCAGTGGTATCCGCACTTTGTTGCGCCAGGATCCGGATATCATCATGGTGGGCGAAATCCGTGATCTGCAAACGGCTGAAATGGCGGTGCAGGCAGCGTTGACGGGGCATCTGGTATTTTCGACCCTGCATACCAACGATGCAGCTTCCGCGATTACCCGCTTGATGGATCTGGGGGTGCCGGCCTATCTGATCCGTGCCACGGTGCTCGGGGTGCTGGCGCAGCGGCTGACGCGTACGGTTTGTCCGCATTGCAAGCAGATGGTTGAAGCCTCGCCGCAGGCGTGGAATGATTTGATCAAACCTTGGAAAGCTTCGCTCCCCGCGCGGGTGGCCAATCCGGCGGGATGTCTGGAATGCCGCATGACCGGTTATCTGGGCCGGGTCGGCATCTACGAGATGCTGACGCTCACGCCCGAGCTGCGCGAGCTGATTGTCGATGGCGTCGATTCCAGCCTGTTGCGCGAGCGTGCGATCAAGGAAGGGCAACGGCCGTTGCGCATTTCCGGGGCCGACAAGGTCGCGGCCGGGTTGACCACGATGGAAGAGATTGCGCGTAATACGCCGCCGGCGGATGGGGGGTAGACGCAGTGCATTGCACTTGCGACGATATTATTTAAGCGCCAAGGCGCGTTGTTTTGGGTGCCGGTCCCGCCCGGCTTGGCGTGGTACTTTCTTTGCTTCTGCAAAGAAAGTACCCAAAGAAAGCAGCCCCCAACGGCCGCCCCTCCGGGGTACCCTGCGTCGGTCGCGAGCCAATTTTGCAAGCAAACTTGTCTCGCTCCACTCCTCGGCGGCCTTGCAGGGGAAAAGGGTGGTGTGCATGCGACTACGATCCACACATGCGATGGGGGCGAAGGAATTGGATGCTGACTCTTTCGGGTAAATAAGGGACAGACCAGTGTTTCATACCGTTCAAAAACAAAACCGTGGTCTGTCCCCTATTATTCTTTTGGCGTGGTCTAACTTTCGTTAAGCCTCAGAGCACACATTGTTCCCAACTTCCATCGGTTGCAAATGCAAGTCACTATACCAACGCTCCACACAACTCGATTGACGCTTGTTCCACCCCAGGCGGGTCATCTGGATGTATATGCTGATCTATACGGGAATCCCGAAGTTATGCGCCACATTGCAGAGCCGATCGACCGCGCGGCCGCCTGGAAAATCCTGGCAGCTCACGCAGGACATTGGGTCCTCTATGGTTTCGGAGGGTGGTGTGTGGAAGAGAAACAGAGCGGCACAATCATTGGTATTGTTGGCCTGCGGCAACCCGCTGGCAGTTCCATTGTTGAGATCGGCTGGATCATCAGCCCGAAGGCGAGGGGAAGGGGCTACGCAACAGAGGCTGCCATCGCCGCGCTTTCATATGCTACTGAAACCGTAGGCGCACCAGAAGTCGCTGCACATATCGGTCGAGGGAATGAAGGGTCAGTGTCGGTTGCTCGCAAGCTAGGTATGAAACTGAGCACCGAATCAAAAGATGCCAAGACGTTGGTGTTCCTTCATACGTCGAGCCAAGTGCAGTAGCAAGTAGCCTGGATGCAGCGTAGCGAAATCCGGGAGCAGTGTTTGATCGCGCCGCCGCCCCGGATTCCGGCCCTTGGCCTGCATGCCGGGCTACCTGCTACGAATTACGCCGTACGCAGTGCCCAGCAGTAAAAAGTACCAAAAAAGCGGCCGAAGCCGCTTCTTTTGGGAAATGCATTGGATCAGGGCCGTAGGGCGCAATAAGCGTAGCGCATTGCGCCGCATGCGTGATGATTGAGGGATCGCCATCCGGCGCAATTGCCCCGAAGGAAATCCCCTTGGGGGACGCTTTTGCTCATTGTCGCCCTACGGGTACAGCGTAACCTTGCTGCCTTGAGCGTTTAGTGCAAGATGAAGGCCTGAGCTGGCCTGCCCGCCCTCTCTGCCAGATAATATGGTGTCTACCCCCACAGGCCGCATCCCATGACTCTGCTTTCCCCCGACCAATTCCTCACCTTCCTCGCCGCCGCGATGCTGATCACGATTTCCCCCGGCCCGGACAACCTGATGGTACTGAGCTTCGGCATTTCGCGCGGCCGGCGTCAGGGCATGGTGTTCGGGCTGGGCTGCGCGCTTGGCTGCCTGAGCCATACGCTGCTCGCGGCGCTCGGGGTGAGCGCGCTGATCGCGGCGTCGCTGTGGGCGTTCACCGCGCTCAAGGTGTGCGGGGGGCTGTATCTCGTGTGGCTCGGCATCCAAGCACTGAAAAGCCGGGGCAGCGCGTTTCATGCCAACACGCAGGTCGCGCAATCGCAGGATTCGCTGCGCGCGCTGTTCGTCAAAGGGCTGGTTGCCAACGCGATCAATCCGAAAGTGGTGCTGTTCTTCCTCGCTTTCCTGCCGCAATTCGTCAACACCGCCCAAGGCGGGATCGCCTGGCAGACCGCGCAGCTCGGCCTGACTTTCACCGTGCAGGCGGCGCTGCTGTTCGGGCTGCTCGGTTATTTTTCCGGGCACGTGGGCCAAGTGCTGGTGCGCAGCCCGAAAGCCGGCATGTGGCTGGACCGGGTGGCAGGCGGCATTTTCGTGCTGCTGGGTTTGCGCCTGATTACCAGCAAGCTGTAATGCGGACGCCCCGCAATGGGGCGTTGGCTGACTCAGGGCAGGGCATCTGCCCTGCAATTGTGTGCATGCGCGGTAGCCACGCCCGGTTTTGATTCACCCGATCAGTGGCATGGTTATTGCTGGTTGCTAGGCATGATTACGCTCAATCCGGTCCATCCCATGCCCATCCCTTCCGATTTTGCAGGTGCATTGCCACCGATGCTTTTCCGTGAGTTGGTCGAACAGGCACCCCTGGCGATTGCAATT
>JARLJJ010000433.1 GCA_031291275.1 Formivibrio sp. | reverse complement strand
GTGGTGGGTGGATGAGGATGAGGGCAGGGTGCGCAGCCCAGTGTTTGAATTGGATGGTGTGCGCGTGTCCAACTGTAGTGTGTGGAGTAAGGGTATGGACTGGCTGGTGGGAGGCGGTGTGGGTGTGTTGCTGTCAGGGAACACAGCAACGTGGGGGTTTAGTATCAAGCTCTCCAACAGCCACATCTTGCACAACACCATCAACAGCCCCATGGGCTCTGATGCGATTGGTGGCGGTTTCGGCCTGTTACTGAACTCGACTCAGTTGACTGACGCCTCCTCAGTGGCCATCATTGATTGTGTGGTGGCAAACAACAGCGCCTTCGCAGGCACTTCCAGTGAGGAACCCCTTCTTGCCCGATGCCAGCACTGTGCGCACCCTATTATCATGTATATCCCGCCTGCAGTCAATGACGATGGTGGTGGTATCTCTTACTATTACTACGGCGAGGGGGAGCTGCGCAACGCTTCCTTCCTTGTGGACGGCTACCTCGCTACAGCAAACTTTGGTACAGTGACTCAGCCACTACACCCGTTTGTAACACAACGTGTATTCATTGTTGTTTTCTGTTGCCCGCAGGCGGGAGCATGTGCATTGAAGTGGACGGGTACATTTACTCTGGCACCATCACCGTGCGCAACTCCGTCATTACAAATCACACGGAGCTGGGGCGTGAGTGTCTTCGTTATTGGGCTGTGTGTCCCCAAACCAATTCTGTGCGCTTTGTGTTTCCCCCTCACCCACAGCTGGGAGCGGCATTTACGTGAACTTCCTCCAGAACATCGTGGAGTGGTGCTCCTTCCACCTCATCAACACCACCATTGCCAACAACATCGCGCTGCCCGTGGGCGTCTCCGGCAGCGAAATCGCCATCTCCTCTGTGGATGCAAGTGGGAACTCCACTCTGTCATCCATCACAAACTACTGTAAGCGCTGTCACTTGCTGCTATCCTTTGCCGCACTAATTGTTGCACATGTGTCCTGCAGACGGTGCTGGCCTCTTCCTCGCCGTCCTCTCCAACTACTTTACTGGGGAAATCATTATCAGCAACACTATGTTTCGCAACAACTCCGCTGATCAAGGTGCGTTTAAACGCCCCCCTCCCCGTCAGCACCACTTACTCTCCACCATCATCATGACTTTGTTACGATTGAACGCTGCAGGCGGCGGGGGCGGATTGTTTCTGCAATACCAGCCAGCCATTTTTGGTGATGGCAGCATTGTCATTGAGAACAGCATATTTGAAAACAATGTCGCGCAAGGTAAGATTGCTCGCCACACGCCAATTCCTGTGTGGTACATTGTCCAAAGGCGACGTTCCTGTGTGTGGTGTTTGTAGGTGACGGCGGCGGCATGTTGTTGTGGGGCAAGGCCAGCATTCCCATCAACACCTCAGCCTACAAGCAGTATCGCCAATGGGGATACAATGTCACTGTGACCATCGTCAACACCACCATACACAACAACACCGCTGCCAACTCTGGCAATGGCGGTGGCATCGCGGTGGAGAACAGCGTGCCCCTCACACTTGTTGACAGCAGAATCACTAACAACCGCGCGTCACTCTACGGCGGCGGTGTGTACATGGACGCCACGCCCAATGAGATTCGCTTCGTGGGCGAGTGTGCGCTGTCTGGCAATAGCATCCCGGTGGGAGCGGGAGAGCAG
>JARLJJ010000432.1 GCA_031291275.1 Formivibrio sp. | reverse complement strand
TCCGATTCCACGCCGGGGGTGGGTTACGCCTTCGACCGGCTCGGACGGCAAATTGCCGTGACCAACGGCGCCACTGTTTGCAACTACGGTTATAACGACGTGAATCAGGTCTTGACCGAAAGCTACATGGGCGGTCCGTTACACGGCCTGAGCGTTACTAATGGCTACGACAATCTCTGGCGGCGCAATGACCTCGCCATCCTCAATTCTCAATTCTCCACCCTCTCATCCGTTGGCTACGCCTACGATGCCGCCTCCCGGCTCCTGACCGTATCCAACGGCACGGGCACCGCCACGTACAGCTACCTTGCCAACTCGCCCTTGGTCGGGCAAATTGCGTTTGCGAATAATGGGCAGCCCGTGATGACCACCGCCAAACAGTACGATTTTCTGAATCGCTTGACCTCAATTCAAAGCAGTGCCGGGGCTGCGCCGGTCGCGTCCTTCAATTATCAGTACAACTCCGCGAATCAGCGCACCCAGGTGACCAACGCGGACAGCAGTTCCTGGGTGTACCAGTACGACTCTCTCGGCCAGGTGATTTCCGGCAGGAAATACTGGGCCAATGGCACGCCGGTAGCCGGCCAGCAGTTCACCTACAATTTTGACGACATCGGCAATCGGCAAGCCAGCGCCAGTGGCGGCGATGCCAGCGGCAGCAATCTGCGCTCCGCCAACTATGCCGCGAACAATCTGAACCAGTACACCAGCCGGGACGTGCCCGGCTACGCCCCCGTGCTCGGATCGGCCAACGCCAACGCGACCGTGACGGTGAATCTCCAGCGGGCGGTGCGGCAGGGAAACTATTTTTGGGACGAACTGGCAGCCAACAACAGCGGTTCGTCACTCTACCTTTCGCTGACGAACCTGGCGGTATTAAACAACGGCACGAACGCGGACATCATCACCACAAACGTGGGAAACGCCTTTCTGCCCCAAACGCCGGAGACCTTTGGCTACGATGCGGACGGGAACATGACGAACAGTGGTCGCTGGACAATCACGTGGGACGCGGAGAACCGGGCAATCTCCTTCACCAGCCTCGCCAGTGCGCCGCTGGCCTCACAAAAGAAGGTGGATTGCGCCTACGATTTTCAGGGCCGCCGGATACAAAAAGTTGTTTCGACGAACAACGGTTCAGCGTGGATTCCCGTGTCCACTAACAGATTCGTTTACGATGGCTGGAATTTGATCGCGATCCTGAACCCGCAATCCCCCATCGTCCAGTCTTACACCTGGGGAATCGATCTTTCGGGCTCGCCGCAGGGGGCAGGGGGTGTGGGCGGCTTGTTGGGGGTAACGTACCAGGGAAATGCCACGACAAACTGCGTCCCGGCATTTGATGGCAACGGCAATCTTGCCGCGCTTGTCAATTTGGCGAATGGTGCGATTTTAGCATCCTACGAATATGGCCCTTTCGGGGAAGTCATCCGCTCAACCGGCCCGATGGCCAAGGTCAACCCCATACGGTTCTCGACCAAATACCAGGATGATGAGACAGCATTGCTCTACTATGGCTATCGATATTATGATGCAAGTGCAGGACGCTTTTTAGGACGAGATCCCCTTGGCGATGACAACATGGACGAAAGTGGAAATCCATTTATGACCGGGGAAAACAACCTGCTCAGTCAGTTCGATTTCCTAGGGCTGGCTACTACTGTGGAGCTCCAACCGGTTATTGGAACCTTTCACTTTGGTTATTTTGGACGTGGTAACAGTGGAAAATGGTCACAACCTGCAAATGTTGGTAACGGATGGTTCTATAGTGGTACCGATTGGGCTAAATCGAAGGTAAGTATCAATAACATAGAACCTAGTCTCAATGCTCTGAAGTCGGCTGATTTTTGCAATAGCGTATATTGGGATAGTCCTTGGAGAACTTATAACCAAGGTGATATGCGGGATGCTGGATCCATTTATGTAATAGCGGGTTCTGATTGTGCCGGCCGTTTCCGCATAACTGGAACCTTTAAAGCTCGTGTTGGTGGCACAGGCCCTGGGCGGTCCACCAAAGGCAAGACTGGTGGTATTTATGGGACTGCATACCTCTATATGGGGTATGGTTCAGGTTCACAGCAAATAATGAAGGTGTGGGCTTCATCGGTGACAAAAGATGTTTCACAGTCGGTTTCTTTTTGGATGGATTTTGATCTGAAGAAGGGAGAGAAGAAACCTGTTGTGGTATACGACATCGTGCTGGGGCTTCCAGATCCAGGAAGTGGACCGACATCCACTTCGTTTGGGGTCGGATATTTTAGAGACATAGCAGTTAAGCAGATCAAATGAAGCCGCTTCGTGCTATAGCAATTATAGTCATCTTGATTATCTCCTCATTTCTCGCGGTGGGGTTATATCGATTAGGTTGCTTCGGAGGTGCTCCGATCAGGCAGAGGGATTTATTTTCCGCGATTGGAAGGAATGATACAAATGCGGTTGCCATTTTATGTTCGAAGGTGAATCTGAACGCGGTGTCAGATGATTTAAGTAAGCCAACCCCTTTAATTAGTGCAGTCAAATTGGGTTATTTTGACGTGGTGCGGATACTTTTGGACCATGGCGCAGATCCAAACAAGGGAGATGTGGATGGCCTTTCGGCGTTATATTACGCCTTACAGGCGTCGCCATTTCTTGATCCACACGACTCAGATTCGGTGCAGATAGAAAGGATTTTGATCGAACACGGTGCAAAAATGATTGGAAAAGGCGTTACAAACGCTGTGGCCGATCTCAATTCGTCAGATGCCCGAGTTGACCTGTATTGGAAGCTCGCCACGAACAGCAGTGAATCTCATCGTTAAAAACGACACCAGTCTAACCGTACATTATAGTCGATTCCCTCCCGCTTTTTGACAAAAAGCGCTTCCCGCAACTTTTAGCTTCCGTTCGCACTTCGTCCGTTTCGTTTGAACCTATCATTCCCTTGTAGCTTGCGCATTTTGCGCGACGGGCTCCATTTGAGGGGCGGCTGGCCGGGACTCTTTAAGCTCCGGTTGTGACCGCTGGCCAGTCCAGGAGGCTGCCCCCCGTTGTGCGCCGAATGCCGCAGGCTAGAAAGCGAACACTATGAAAACTACGGCGAAAACG
>JARLJJ010000431.1 GCA_031291275.1 Formivibrio sp. | reverse complement strand
GCAACACCGAAGGGGTGTTTTATATGCGGCGGGCGATTCGGTTTGTGACGGCTGGGGCGCCGTTGGGGCGGGTGACTGGGACGCGGGCTTTTAGGACTGGGGTTTTGTTGGGGGCTTGACGGTTTTTGCCTTCGCGGCGCTCTTGTCCGTGCTTTTATGGCGTTGGCTGTTGGCCGACATTCTGCGGCGCTGCGACGTCGAGCGGAAATCATCGACTGTGAAATGCGGCACCGCACGCAAGCGGTGACCGCGCAGCACTGACTACCACTAGCGGCCACCGCACCGCAGCCAAGAAAGAGGCGCGAGAGATTTCGCGCCTCTTTCATTTCTGGTTTGCGACAAGTCTGCGTTGCCCGCAAATATCGCTGTGTTAACTAGCGTTAGATTCAGTCGAGAGTTTCCCCTTCGGGTATCAGGTCCGGGTGTTCTCTGCAAATAGGAACAATCGCTTTCTCAAAGAGTTCATAGATGACGTCGGCCATTCCGCGCCGGAAAGTGGAAAAAACCTCTGGCGAACAGTTCGCTTGCACGATCCTGATCGCCTCATTAATGGACTTGTTTGCGTCGTACAGTCGCGCAATCACTTCCGTGGCCGTTTCCTTATTTTCGATCATTTTTCGACTCCTTACGGTTTGTCTCTGGTGTTAAAGCCGAGGGCACCCATGCAATTCTGCGCAATTGTTCACACAATTCCAGTACCTGAATCCGACGTCTACACCTGTAGGTAATACAGCATCGCACTTTTCTCGACACATGATTCTCACCTGCCCGCAATCTCCGGTGTCCTTGCATTTGACGAATCCCGATGAATCGTTTGCATCGCGTGCGAACAGTTTTGCATAGAGCATCGTCCGTTTTGACAGGTCAGGAGTCAACACTGGAAACGGTAGCTGATTCTGTGCCGCAATCTGAATTTCGACCGGATTGTCCGCGATGGGTTTGCCCGTCTGTGCGTTGAAATAAAGGTCGTGAAGGAACACCGACCACGCAAGGCGCGCTTGCATGAACCCACAATCCACACATACGGCGTTGATGCGAGGTCCAGGATTAGAATCACCTGATGTCAGCCGGCCAAG
>JARLJJ010000430.1 GCA_031291275.1 Formivibrio sp. | reverse complement strand
TGACGGCAAAGGGCGTTCCGGTGGCGGGCGAGGGCGACCTGAAGAACTGCGTCGCGATGTTGATGATGGACCGCATAGACGCGGGCGGATCGTTCTCCGAACTGCATCCTGCCAGCTTTGACGAGGACTTTATTTTTATTGGCCACGATGGTCCAGGGCATACGGTGATCAGCAGCGAGCAGCCGAAACTGCGGGGCCTGAGCCTGTATCATGGCAAGTTCGGGCATGGAGTTTCCGTGGAGTTCAAAGTGAAGGAAGGGCCGATCACGCTTGCGGCGCTTACGGTGCGCGAGGATGGGAAGCTGGAACTGATTGCCGCGGAGGGAGAGTCGCTGGACGGGCCGATCCCGGCTACGGGGAATACCAATACGCGCTGCAAATTCGCCCCCGACATGCCGACGTTTGTGGAGCGGTGGAGCGAATCCGGAGTGACACACCATTGCGCATTGGGAATCGGCAAGCAGATTTCGACATTGCGGAAGATTGCACGCCTGTTTCATCTTGAGGTTAAAGTGGTGGCGGAATGATGGAGGAGCAGTTTGCCGACCGCCACTCAGCCGATCCAACTGAGTGGCGGTTCCCTTGGTTCTTATGCTCGATGCTCTTTGCCGCAACGGCGCTGAGTCTGCTTGATCGTCAGGTGTTCTCAATGCTGGCTCCTCGGATTATGACGGAGTTCGGCATCAGCAACACTGTCTACTCGCATGTGGTTTTTGCATTCCAGCTCAGCTACACGGCGATGTTTGCGCTGGGTGGTTATGTGCTTGACCGCGTGGGCACACGTCGCGGTCTTGCGCTGTCTTTGGGGTTGTGGTCCTTGGCCAGCGCGGCGCATGCCTTTGTGCATGGTGCGCTGGGTTTGGGTAGTGCACGCTTCGTCATGGGGCTGGGCGAAGGCGCTGTCTTTCCTGCCGCCACCAAAGGAGCAACCGAACTTGCGCCTCCGTCGCGCAGGACCTTTGCCATAGGCTTTGCCAACGGCGGCTCAGCGCTTGGAGCAGTAGTGGCGCCACCACTTACCGCAATACTCGCTATGCATTTTGGCTGGCGTGGGGCGTTTGTATGTACGGGTTTATTGGGTGGAATCTGGCTGACGCTTTGGCTCATGGCGCGCTACAAGCCGCATGCTGCCAAGCCGAAATTGGCGCCTAAGCCAGTCGCGTGGAAGTCTCTATTGCAGGATGTCCGTCTGCGAAAAATACTCTTTGCGCGCTTTCTCTTCGATCCGGTCTTCTACTTCTACATGTTCTGGATTCCACAGTTTCTTACACGTGAGCGCCACCTCTCCCTGCAGCAGATCGGCTCATTGATTTGGATCCCGTTTCTGGTGTTGGGTTTCAGCCAGGTATTTGGCGGCCGGCTCGCTGATGGACTGGTGAATGCCAGGACATCTCCGGTGGAGAGCAAGCGACTGCTGTTGACGATCGCCGCACTGGTTACGCCAGTTTCGTGGGTTGTGTCGCTCTCGACGAACACCGCCTGGGCCATTGCTCTGATGTCTGTACTGATGCTTGCTCACGGCGTTTGGATTACAAATTATCTTGGTCTGTTGAGCGACCTGTTTGAAAGGGACGCCATTGCCACAATCGTAGGCTTGACGGGTACTGCAGGAGGAATCGGTGGCATGCTTTCAACACTTCTTATCGGCCCAACTGTCGATAAATTTTCATTTGCGCCAGTATTCGCATTGTCAGGCATTTTGTACCCATTAGCACTTCTCATGGTGCGTAGCGCATCCACTTGCTCCAAGCCGGTAATAGGGCCGCAGCTGTCTGCGACAAGCGAGCCGACATCGGATGGACTGCCGTTATAGTTGCGGCTCGCCAAGATTACTGGCTACCTCTATATATGAAACAGATGGTGGGTTGGTCCAAGGCGGCTTGGTTTACGTAAAACCCGCCTCATGCGGAGATTCCCGAGTCTCTTTTTCGCTCTGCCTGCCCGATCTGTGCGGGTAGCGAAGGCAAAGAATTGCCAGCGGCCACCGTGTTTGCGATACTGTGTCAGGCGAGTTTTCCTGGTCGCCTTGCTGTCAACCTGTTGCACGTTCCATTTTCCTGCGGGTCGTGAATCCCTGGTTTTTGAGCGTGCTGCTGGCGGGAAAATTTCTCACGAGTTGAGCAAGTTGTAGTTCAGACGACAGTGAATTCGACAGTAAGCCCGATTTGATCGCGTAAGTGATTGATTGTAAAGGGCGGGAGTAGTTCAGTGGCAGAACGTCAGCTTCCCGTATGGTATTTTCGATAAAATCGTGAGCGGTACGCAAACAGCATCTTGTGGATCTCTGCTTTGGGCATGATTCTGATGTCATGGGACGTTACAGAGAAGAAGAGGTATCGCGATGGCGGGATGTTGTATCGGAGCAAGAAGGCAGCGGCAAGAGCGTGGCAGC
>JARLJJ010000429.1 GCA_031291275.1 Formivibrio sp. | reverse complement strand
TTACCAGGCGGCGGGATCGTTTGAGCGTAAGATTCACGAATACAAAGTAAAGCTTGCCGTCTCAGCGGTTCGCGAGAATAATGGCAATAAAACGCTTGCCGCACGCAGCCTTTGCATTTCCAGGGCTTATCTGCATCGCCTGATAAGGCTCGCCGAACCCGATCAGATATTAGAACCCAATCTGAGGGAGTCAGCCACGGCCTGAGCTAGCGATCCGTGCCGAGGCGGGAACCAGGTGTAATTTCGTGCGCGCGTTGCGAAGGATTTTCTCGTTCCCGGTGATGCTGGCCACCTTGCTCGTCCTGCTCGTGGTACTTACGGTGCGCGGGCGCTTTGACGACCCTGATTTGTGGTGGCAGCTCAAGATGGGTCAGATCATCTGGACGACCCATAGCATTCCCGCGCAGGACCTATTCTCTTACACAACCAACCATCAGGCGCTGATCCCCCAGGAATGGCTCGCGGAAGTGACTATTTACTGGGCGTATTTGTGGGGTGGATACTGCGGCCTGATGCTCTGGTTCTGTGCGCTCGCATCGGCGCTCGTTGTGGCTGGATACGCCCTGTGCTGGCTCTATTCGCGAAACGCCAAAGTGGCTTTTGCGGGAGCCATGCTGGTGTGGTTTTTTGCCACCATTGCCTTTACCATTCGGCCCCATATGATCGCGTACGTCCTGATGGTCGCCGAGTTGCTGCTGATTCAGACCGGACGCACTCGCAGTCCGGGTTGGTTTTGGGGACTGCCGATTCTATTCGTGCTTTGGATCAATTGCCACGGATCTTTCATCCTCGGCATGATTGTGGCGGGTGTCTATCTGCTCAGCTCCTTATTCGATTTTCAGGCGGGTTTGCTCGTTTCGAAACGCTGGGAGGCGCATCGCCGGCGAACGTTGACCTGGGCCCTGGTCGTCTCGGCGGCAGGACTGCTGCTGAACCCTGCCGGCATCAAGCAGATCCTGTATCCATTTGACACGTTGATGAACATGCATATCCTGATGGCCAACGTGGAGGAATGGGCGCCGCTAAGAATGACGGAAGCACGTGGCATTGGACTGATGGCTGTTCTGCTGTGCTGTTTCC
>JARLJJ010000057.1 GCA_031291275.1 Formivibrio sp. | reverse complement strand
ATCCGCATCATGAAGGCCAGGGGATCACACCCCAATTCGTCCGCAAGGTCCCGCGCCATCTGGGCAGTCCGTTTCTTCCGGCCCCCATAGCGGGGGTGGCCTTCCTGCCAGCGGTGGCCGGGGTCCCCTTCATGTGTGGTCTTCGGCATGGTCCTATATCTTTCTGCCGCGTGCCAGAGGCGCGCAGCGTGTGAGTAGCCCGTTTCCAGCCGCACCGGGCGCGGGGGCGTGGCTGTGTTATTAACAAATTAGTAGGAAGCTAGCGGTACGGATAAATTCCGGTAATGCATGTATGAGCACTGTAAATATATGCATTAGCGTGGCTTATTTGAATTAACGAAACTTAATCTCTTGACGCCTGCCAATTTCCCGGATGCCGGTCCTACCGCTGAATTGCCGGACAGCAGCGGACAGCAAACGGACAGCAGCGGACAGCAAACGCGGTTTCCTGTCCGGCTGCCTATCTGCATGATTCTATTAGCCTTGCTGAAACTGCCGGACAGCAGCGGACAGTTCGGACAGCAAATTACAAACATTCCCTAGGGCGGGATTATCGCAGGTTGGGCGCTCGGAGGGGCGTTCCCATCTTATATTCTCTTATCCAGTAAAAGTTAGGAAAGTCCTGTCCGAACTGTCCGGCAATCACTAACCCCTTTGTTTGCAGCGTAAGTTACGGACAGCAAACCGCTTTGCCTTGCTGTCCGCTGCTGTCCGAACTGTCCGGCGTTCACGCCGCGTCCTGTTCCGGGAACTGCAGCAGGTTCGGCTGACCCTGCGAATACTCCACGCGCAACACGCGGGTCCGCAGTTTGTCAGCGCTTCGCCGTGCGCTCAGCACCACCCCCACGGCCAGCAGCGAGGGTTCCGCGCGCCTGAGCCATCGTCCTAACGACGCTGGAGTCCGGGGCCAAGTGTTCCCCAAATCCCTGCGGTCAAACGGCGTCATCTGGCTAAGCTCCGCAAGCAGTTCTTCAGCGCTGCCTTCCCAGATGCTGGGACGCTTGCCGTGGATCAAGCGCAGCACGGCCTGGGCCACCAGATCATTTTCAACAGACATCTCTGCGGTCTTCTGGCGGCTATCCAGGTAGTCCCGCATGAACGTACCGGGTGCCCAGGGCAAGGCTTCCTCGCACGATGCCACCCACTTGGCAAAATCGGCCATTCGTGGAAGGCTGGACACCTTGATGCTGGGCAGGTTCCGCAACCCTGCCGATACTGCGTTCAGCAGCGCGCCCAAAATTGCACCGTGTGCAGAAGCAAATTCGGTCTGAATCTCATCTTCCGTCTTTCTCTGCGCATCCGAAATCCGCTTCAGATAGACCCCGATGCCACGGTCCAGCAGGTCCGCTCTGGACGCAATGTCGTCAATGCCATTGAGCATCAGCGCCCTGCGCGTCTCGAATAATTCTTCATCAGAGTCAGCGTACAGCTTTCGGGTCCTGAATCCTGCCCCTGTAGCAATGCGGCAAAGCGCATCACTGAGCCATTGATGAATCCCGCTCACGTTATCGAACGCGACCACACCGCTGTTGCTGGCATTGATGGCTAGTTCCCTTTCATCACGTGGCAACGCACTTAAAGGAACTGTCACCGGGTCCACCAGATTGCGCAATATGGCCGATGTCCCAGACTTTGCACTGCCGTGGACGCCCTGAATCAAAAGGACAGGAAACGCGCCTTTCGGAAGAAACGTTCCAATAAGCCAGGACACCAACAGCACAAAGTGATTGTCGCTTTGTGCGTTGATGAACCTGCGAAGCGTGGTCAGGGACCCGCCTTGCTCTGGAATCGGCAGAGGCTTCATACCGGCCACCCGCCTGAAGCAGACCGGGGACTGGGGCAACACACGCCAGCCATCTGCGTCAATTTCTACCACCTGCCAAGCATCGTTGCTAAGGTCCAGGTAAGCGCGTCCGTTGACGTGGGCAAACCGCAGATAGGTCTGTTTCTCTGTACCGTCGCAAGCAGCGCGCGCACACAGTAGGTCAATGAAACTTTGCAAGGCATCTCTGCCCGGTGTCGAGTTCTGCTTTTTGAAATACCGATTGGTCAGCATGCCTTTGAACGTCTTGGAATCGACAGGCCAGCATTCCGCGTGTTCATTCACAGGGACCAGCGCGAACGCTTCACCTTTGGCCGTGCGAAACAGTTCGATGTCTTCGGACAGTTCCGCTAAGAGTTTCGCCGGGTTGGTCCGTTTGCCGGGTTCCGGCCACGGGTCGCGGGCATCGCGTTTAAACGCACTGTTCAGCGTGGCCTGCGCTTCAGCCTGAGTAAATTTGCTCTGCCCTGGTGTGGCGTCATTGGCGCGGGCGACCCACTCCCGCAGCGTCAGGTAAGCTTCGTCTTTCGAGTAATT
>JARLJJ010000428.1 GCA_031291275.1 Formivibrio sp. | reverse complement strand
GGCACGGGGTGTGCGCCACCAATGCCATCAATCACACCCTGGGACACGCGGTGGTACACCGTCAGCACCTGGTCACCCGAAGGGCCAGCCAGGGAGGCCAGGGAGGGGCGGGTGTCTAAAATACCACTTTTTAATGTACCTACCACTGGTCGGTGGTATTTTCTAAGACACTCATGCGTAACTATTGAACCGCTGCTTCCCCAGGCTCCTCCGTCTACCAGGTTATTGTACATACTGTGTTTCATCACAGTTCAAAGTTTGGCGCCGATTGGAGCGCCGCAACCCGCCGAACCACCGCCGCGAGTACTGTAGGGCGACATGCACGTGTTCGCACCCTCCTGTGCGACCCCCCCAACCCCTGCGCCTGTTTCCGTGTATCACACGCGTAACATACATTCAATTGAGTGCCTCAGGCCGGTCCGGTGCCATCCAGCCCCCGTGAGCCGCAAAAAACCCATCCAGGTGTAAACAGGCAGGGCCTTGGATACCACGCCGTGTTCAGGACCATCCGCCGGTACAATGTGGCGCGTTTCCACCTCAAAATGATGCTTGCATGACTGGCTACTGGGTGGCGTCCGTCCAAGCTGGACTTAGCAACGCACGGCGCGCCATTACCACATGTAACTTGCCTTGCATCTCCTGCTGTACTTTCTGTTGGCATCCCCTTGCGCAGCCCCCCTGCATTCAGCGTCATTGTATAGGTAATAACATAATCTTGGATATTAGTGACCCAAGAGCGCCTTGCGGGCGTGTCTGGCTGCAAGATCCGGCAGCATGTGTTCGACCCGAATGCTTTCGGCCCGTGTGTGAGCTGTTGCTGTTCCACACATGTGCCTGCGTTGTCTTTCCATTGATATGATACCGTTGTGTGACAGGCTAGACGGGGGCCGGCGCAGTGAGCAGGCGCAGGGGGAAACACCGCGGTAGCCTGCATCTCAAGGTGTGAATTAAGGCGTGCACGTCAGTGTTCGATGTGTGAGCGATGAGTGAGTACGATACATGTCTGTGTGCATGCGTGTGCAGGCCAGGCGAGAGAAGGATGTGGCGAGCAGAAGCCAGAGAAGCGTGGCGGTCTGTTGTGAGAAGGTGAGCGACGTTTTGCGTGTCCGTGTATGTATGACATTGAATGACCTTGTATGTATGTATGTATGTACGTATGGATGTATGTATGTATGTATGTATGTATGTATGTATGTATGTATGTATGTATGTATGTATATGTATGTATGTATGTATGTATGTATGTATGTATGTATGTATGTATGTATGTATG
>JARLJJ010000427.1 GCA_031291275.1 Formivibrio sp. | reverse complement strand
GTCGGCGTTGATTTCTTCGGTGCGCATCGAAAAAATCTTGCGCACATGCAGAAGGCCGATGATGTTATCCGGGTCGCCGCTGTGTGCCGGGAGGCGGGTGTGGTGGCATGTCAGAAGCGTTTCGCGCAGGACATCCTGTTCTGCATTGATATCCACGGATTCAATCAGGTGGCGCGGCGTCATGACATCGTCGACGGTAATGCTGGTTAGCTCGAACAGATTAAGCAAGATTGAATGATGTTTTTGCTCCATGAATCGTGCCGATTCAATGACCAGTAGGCGCAACTCATCCGGTGCTAGTGCTTGATCACTGCTTTGCTTGCGGTGTACTTGCAACAGGCGTAGTAGTCCGAGCACAAATAGGTTAACGAACCACACGGCGGGATAGAGGGTTTTTTGCAGAAAGGCCAAGGGATAGCAAACTGCGTAAGCAATAGCCTCGGGATGGGTCGCAGCGATGACTTTAGGTGTGGCTTCACTGAAGATCAGGATGGCAAAGGTAACGAGTGACGTGGCCAGTGCCAAAGCCAATTCATTTTGGCCGACGAGCTTGAAGGTAATCAGTGTGGCAACGGAGGCGGAAACCGTATTGGTGAAGTTGTTGCCAAGCAAAATGATACCGAGGAGGCGATCGGTGCGTTGCAGGAGGCGCTGCGTCACAACCGCAGGGCCGTAACCGGCCTGCGCGCGACTGGCCAAGCGATACCGATTGATCGCCATCATGGCGGTCTCGGACATCGAGAAAAAGCCAGACGCGATCAGGCAGATAGCCAGTATGGCGAACAGAATTGATAAAGGAGTGTCTTCCACGGCCATGGCAAGGTTGAGGTAACAGGTTAATGATCGAATGATGGCGCAAGGCTGTCAAACGCGGTGCAGAATGATTTCCAGTACGAACTGAGTGCCAATATACCCTAGGAACAACAATAGATAGCCGGCTAGTGTCCAGTTGGCGGCAAAACGGCCACGCCAGCCGCGCAGTGCGCGACCGGCGAGCAGTCCGCCAAAAATTAACCATGCGACAACGGAAAAAAATGTTTTGTGGTTGAGTTCCAGCGGATGTCCCCAGGTTTGCTCGGAAAACAGTATCCCGCTAGCCAGCACCAGCGTGAGCAAGGAAAAGCCGAGCCACAGGCAGAGGAACAGGAGTTTTTCGAGTGTCAGCAAGGGAGGGAGTGCATGAAGAAGCGTGTTGGCACGTAGGTGGTGCAGACGCCTATCCGCCAGGCGCATGAGTAGTGCAACCGCTGCTGCGTTGGTGAGCATGCCGTAGGCAAGCATGGCAAGTAGCAGATGGCCACGTGCCAGCGTGGTTACTTTGTAGTCTAGAGCTGGACCGCTTGGGAGAATAAGTGCCGCCAGTAAAAACAGCGCTGCCAGGGTGATCAGCATGGTCAATGGCGCTTGCACGCGCCAAACAAGCTGTCCGGTCAGGTAGATTGCCAGGGATAGCCATGCGGTCAGAGAAAGGGCTTCTGAGGCGCCGAAATGCAACAGCTCTGGATGAACGAACGGATTGAATATCGCTGCGCCGTGCAAAAGCAGGCCGAGCGACAGCAGCGCAATTTCTGCAACAGGGTGAGGCGTGCCGCTGCCGACCCGCCGCGAAAAGCAAGCGAGACTGGCTAGAGCAAGGTAAATAACAAGGGCGGCCAGAGCGAACCAGGGCACGGCGGCAACTTCAGGTAGAATGATGATCGGGAAAGTCTAACAGACCGGGCCGGTCGCCGGCAGCCTGTCGCAGGAGAAAACATGCTTGATAATTTATCTAATCGCCTTTCCGGTGTCGTCAAGACCTTGCGCGGTCATTCGCGCCTGACGGAGGCCAATATTCAGGATGCATTGCGCGAAGTGCGCATGGCGTTGCTTGAGGCAGATGTGGCGCTGCCTGTCATCAAGCAGTTCATCAATGATGTAAAGGTGCGCGCGCAAGGTCAGGAAGTCATTGGCAGTCTTACACCTGGCCAGGCCGTGATTGGCGTGGTGTACGAGGAACTCACGAAGCTGATGGGGGCGCAGAATGATGCACTCAATCTGGCCGCCGTACCGCCAGCGGTGATCTTGATGGCGGGCTTGCAAGGGGCGGGTAAAACCACTACCTCGGGCAAGTTGGCAAAACTACTGAAAGAAACCCAGAAGAAAAAAGTATTACTGGTTTCGACCGACGTTTATCGTCCGGCCGCAATCGAGCAGTTGAAAACGCTGGCAGCACAACTGGACGTGGAATGGTTCCCGTCGGAAGTAGGGCAGAAGCCGGAAGCAATTGCATTGGCTGCGTTGGATCATGCCAAACGCCACTTTCATGATGTATTGATTGTCGATACCGCGGGTCGTCTGGCGATTGATGAAGCCATGATGGTTGAGATCAAAATGCTGCATGCCACGGTCAATCCGGTGGAAACGTTATTCGTTGTCGATGCCATGCAAGGTCAGGATGCGGTCAATGTGGCGCAGGCTTTCAACGAGGCATTGCCGCTGACCGGGGTGGTACTGACCAAGCTTGACGGTGATTCGCGTGGCGGTGCGGCCTTGTCGGTGCGACATGTGACTGGCAAGCCGATCAAGTTTATCGGTGTGGGTGAAAAACTTGGCGGACTGGAGCCGTTTTATCCCGATCGTATGGCTTCGCGCGTGCTGGGCATGGGCGATGTGCTTTCGCTGATTGAAGACGTGCAAAAAAATGTCGATCAGGAAGAAACACTCAAAATGATGAAGAAGGTCAAGTCCGGCAAGGGCTTTGATCTCGACGATTTCAAGAGTCAGATTCAGCAGATGAAGAAGATGGGCGGGATGGGGGCTTTGATGGATAAATTGCCTGGCCAGCTCGCGCAGATGGCAAATAATCCACAGGTAAGTGATAAAGCCGTTTCAAGACTCGAAGGTATTATCAATTCGATGACGCCGGGTGAGCGCAGGAATCCTGATCTGATCAAGGCCTCGCGCAAGCGCCGTATCGCAGTGGGTGCCGGGGTGCAGGTTCAGGAGGTCAACCGGCTCCTCAAGCAATTCGAAGATATGCAGAAGATGATGAAAATGTTCAGCAAGGGCGGCATGGGCAAGATGATGCGCGCCATGAAGGGTGTTAAAGGCATGTTGCCCGGGATGTGATGTGCCGCTGGGCGGGTCAGGGGTTTGTTTTTCATACGCTTCTTGCCTGCGCTTGCCAGTTTGCCGTAGAATGCCCGGCTTTTCCGATTAAACATTCCCCGTGACGGGGTAGGGACAAAATAATGGTTGTGATTCGTCTTGCCCGTGGTGGCGCCAAGGATCGTCCGTTCTACAATGTTGTGGTGGCTGACTCCCGCAATCGCCGTGACGGTCGCTTCATCGAGCGTGTTGGTTTCTACAATCCGGTTGCTGCCGAGAGCGAAGAAGGTGTGCGTTTCGCCATGGACCGTGTGAGCTATTGGCTCGGCGTTGGCGCATTGCCGTCCGATACCGTGGCTCGCCTGCTCAAGGGCTACAAAGTAGCCTGATTTGCACAACGTGACCAAAGACAGCAAGGCTTCGCTGACAGCCCCTTCCGTATCCGCGCCGCCGGATCTTATGGTGATGGGTTATGTTAGCGGGCCTTTTGGCGTTCACGGCTGGGTTAATGTCGTGGCTGATACCGAATACGCCGGCAGTTTGTTCGACTACAAGACTTGGTGGCTCGGACGCGAAGGCTCGTGGCGTGCCTATACCCTGATTGAGGGTGGTGTGCACACCAAGAAGCTGGCGGCTCAGCTTGAGGGAGTTGCCGGTCGTGATCAGGCCTTTGCGCTGAAGGGCTGTGAAATTGCCGTTCCGCGCAGCGAATTGCCGCCGCCTGCAGAAAACGAATATTACTGGGTTGATCTGATCGGTCTGGATGTCGTGAATACGCTGGCTGAAAAGTTGGGCGTGGTTGAACGTCTTTTTGCCACTGGCGCCAATGATGTGTTGGTGGTGAAGGATGGTAAAACCGAGCGTCTGCTGCCATTTGTTGGTGCGGTGATATTGAAAGTGGATCTGGCTGCACGCGTGATCTCGGTAGATTGGGGTCTGGATTACTGACATGACTGGGCCGCGCCTTGTTGATGTCATCACGCTTTTCCCCGAGATGTTCGCTGCCGTGACCCAGTTTGGTGTGACGCGGCGTGCGGCGGAGCTGGGCCTGTTTGATTTGCAGGCATGGAATCCACGCGATTACGCGACTGACAATTATCGACGCGTTGATGATCGTCCGTTTGGTGGCGGCCCCGGCATGTTGATGATCCCCGAGCCGCTTGAGGCAGCTCTTGCCGCCGCGAAAGCCAGGCAGCGCTTGGCCGGGATTGCACCGCATACCGTGTACCTGTCACCGCAGGGCGTGCCGTTGAGTCATGCCAAAGTACTGGACTTGGTTGCCAGGCCCGGTTTGGTGTTGCTCTGTGGTCGCTACGAAGGTGTGGACGAGCGAGTATTGCAGCGTCAGGTTGATGAAGAAGTATCGATCGGTGATTACGTGCTTTCCGGTGGCGAGCTGCCGGCCATGGTGCTGATCGATGCCATCGTGCGGCAATTGCCCGGGGCTTTGAACCATGCGGCAAGTGCAGAAGAAGATTCGTTTGTGGATGGGTTGCTGGATTGCCCGCATTACACCCGTCCGGAAGAATATCAGGGCATGAAAGTGCCGGATGTCTTGATGTCCGGTAATCATGAGCTGATCAGGCGCTGGCGTTTGAAACAGGCTTTGGGGCGTACCTGGTTGCGTCGTCCCGAGTTGTTGAAAAACCGCCGGCAATCAAAAGAGGAAGCTCGGCTTCTGGCCGAATACCAGGCAGAGTTCGGGGAAAACCCGGCTCGTTCGTGATGAGAATCGCGGCAGAAGGAACAAGCTTCACAGTTGGAGTTGTAAAATGAATCTGATCGAAAAACTCGAATTAGAAGAAATTGCCCGTTTGGACAAGACCATTCCTGATTTCGCGCCTGGTGACACTGTCATCGTGCAAGTGAAGGTCAAGGAAGGTACGCGTGAACGTCTGCAGGCCTACGAAGGTGTCGTGATTGCCAAGCGCAATCGTGGCTTGAACAGCGCCTTTATCGTACGCAAGATTTCCGCCGGTACCGGTGTAGAACGTACTTTCCAGACCTATTCCCCGCTGGTGGCTTCGATCGAAGTGAAGCGCCGCGGTGACGTGCGTCGTGCCAAGCTTTACTACCTCCGCGACCGTTCGGGCAAGTCCGCTCGTATCAAGGAAAAACTGCCAGCCCGCAAGGTTGCCAAGGCAGCGGTATAAAAGTACTTTGCTCGGCAAAACGCAGACTACGGTCTGCGTTTTTTTATGCGCGCTCGTGGCAGAATGTATCTTCTTTTGAGCGGGGTGCTGAATGATGACAAACAGCTTTGATGCGGTGATTGCTTCGCCAGTGGGGAATCTTGGCCTGCGGGAAGAAAACGGCTTGCTGGTTGGTATCGAATTTCTTGTTCCTCAGGTGACAGCGCTTGCACCGCAAAGTGAACTGTTGCGAGAAACCAAGCATCAGCTTGCTGCCTGGTTTGCCGATCCCGCTTTCCGCTTTGATCTGCCGTACCGGCTCGATGGCACCGAGTTCCGGCGCCGGGTGTGGGGCCAGATCGCTGCGATTCCATGCGGGGAAGTGCGCACCTACGCCGATATTGCCCATAACCTGCATTCCGCGCCGCGCCCGGTAGGCGGGGCTTGTGGCGCGAACCCGCTACCGTTGCTGATTCCTTGCCATCGCGTTGTCGCGGTCAATGGTTTGGGCGGGTTCAATGCCAGGCGCGGTGGGCAAGACTGGTTACCGATCAAGCGCTGGCTACTGGCCCATGAACGTGGGCGCTGAGCATGAGATTCCTGCGGCCGAACAGGCATTGATCGATGAATTTCTCGATGCTGCCTGGTTGGGTGACGGGCTGGCGGCAAATACCATGGCAGGCTACCGCCGCGATCTGGTGATCTGGGCTGGTTGGTTGAATGCCGAACGGGTTGGTGGTTTGATGCAAGCTGACCGGGGGTGTGTGCAAGCTTATCTCGCGTTCGAGGCGGGCAGAGCCAAGGCCGCTACGTTGGCGCGGCGCATGGCGAGTTTGCGCAAGTTTTATCGTCACTGGCTGCATAGTGGCCGCCTCCATATTGATCCAACGCTCGATCTGCATACCCCGCATCGGATTCGCCCACTGCCCAAGGCGATTCCAGAGGATCGTATTGAAGCGCTGCTCAATGCCCCGGATGTTGAAACACCCGCCGGAATTCGTGATCGTGCAATGCTGGAACTGATGTATGCCACGGGTTTGCGCGTGTCGGAGCTGGTGACATTACCTATCGGGCAAATTCATCTGCGGGAAAAATTTGTTCAGGTACTCGCCGGCAAAGGAGGCAAACAGCGGTTGGTGCCCATGGGTGAAACGGCTGAAGGTTGGTTGGCGCGCTATTTTACCGAATCTCGTCCGGTACTTGCTGGCGGACGGCAATTGGCCGAAGCCTTTGTCAACCAGCGCGGCGACGCGCTGACCCGCCAAGGTTTCTGGTTCATCATCAAGCAATATGCAGTACGGGCCGGGATCGCTGAAAAACAGCTTACTCCGCATGCCTTGCGTCACTCTTTCGCTACGCATCTGTTAAATCACGGTGCTGACTTGCGTGTAGTTCAGATGTTGCTGGGGCATGCTGATATTACGACGACACAAATCTATACCCATGTTGCCTCAGCACGATTGAAATCCTTGCATCAAGAACATCATCCACGTGGTTGAATAGTGTGGTTTAGTTGACAGTTTGGCTATCCCACCAGTGGTTGTCGCTGGCATAATCCCACTCCCTATGCGGGGTTATGCTGGCAGGTGCCAATTTTAAGTTCTTGAATATGCTGTCGGCATTCTGCGTGCTGCGGACAGAATAATAAGGGAAGGTGTCATGCGCTTTTCGAATATGCGAATCGCTTATCGCTTGCTGATTGTGGTACTGGCGGGTGCGCTCGGTCTGACCGTCTTCGCCTTTGTTTCGCTGACGAGCCTGAGAACAGCCCTGGAAAATGAGCGTGAAACCAAAACCAAAGAGCATGTTGAGGTTGCGCAGACACTGATTCGCGGCATCGCGCAGGACATGGCCAAATCAGGCCGCCCGGTCGTAGATGCCCAGCGCGCCGCACTAAGCGCTTTGCGAGCGATGCGCTACGCCAATGACCAGTATTACTGGGTCAACGATATGAACGGCCAGATGTTGATGCATCCAACCAACAAGGCGCTGGAAGGTACCTCGGTCCTGGATCTGAAAAACAGCGAAGGCGAAGCTATTTTTGCCGGCATGATAGATGTGGTGCGCAAGAATGGCAGTGGTTTTTATCATTACGAATGGAAAGCGCCGGACGAGAAGCTGCCGCGTACCAAGATTTCCTATGTGGCCGGTATTCCCGAGTGGGGGTGGGTGGTTGGAACCGGCGTGTATCTGGATGATATCGATACGCTCTACCGGGCCCAGGCCTGGCGGCTCGGCAGTATTGGTTTGCTGGCATTGGTGCTCTCTGTTGCCGTGGCGTTGGTGATCACGCGGACTTTTGTGAAGCCGTTGAGGGCTGTCGTCGCACAGCTGAATGAACTGGCGAATGGTCGACTGGATGTCACGATCACAGGAATAAACCGGGGCGACGAGATCGGTACCATGGCGCGGGCTCTGGACCGGGTGCAGCGCAATCTGGGGAGTGTTGCGAGTGCCGCAGACGAAATTGCCCAAGGCAATCTGACTATCAGCATCGAACCGCGATCCGAAAGGGACCGGCTCGGGATGGCGCTGAAAACCATGCTCGTGCATTTGCGCCGGCTGGTCGCTGAAACGTCCAATACGGCCAATTCGGTTTATGGCGGAGCCACGACCATTTCCGCTTCAGTGGAAAACCAGGCAGCAGTGTCCAGCGAGCTTTCCTCCTCCGTAGCGGAAATTACTTCAACCATGGAAGAATTGTCGGCTTCGTCTTCGCAGATTTCCGAGCATTCCGGTGCGGTGGTGGAAATTGCCAACCAAACGCTGGATAGCAGCAGGAATGGTGCCGAAGCCATGGAGCAACTGACTGCGCGCATGGCGAATATTCAGGAAGAAAACCTCAATAGCCTGAACGACATCATTGGCTTGGGCAAAACTTCGAAGGAAATCAGCAAGGTGATGACCATCATCAATGCCATTGCAGACCAGACCAAGCTGATTGCATTCAACGCGGCGCTGGAAGCGGCGAGTGCCGGAGAATCTGGCCGGCGCTTTGGGGTCGTGGCGGCTGAAATTCGCCGCCTGGCCGATAGCGTGACGGATTCCACCGGTGAAATTGAAAGCAAGGTCAACGAAATCCAGGATTCGATCAGCCGTCTGGTGATTACTTCGGAAAAGGGCGCAAGCGGCATTGCTGAAGGCATGACGGCCACGGCGCACACCGCCGAACGCCTGAGCGAACTGGTTGAAGCCGCCAGCAAGACGGCCAGTGCCGCCCAGCAGATATCGCTCTCGACCCAGCAGCAGAAAACTGCGGCCAATCAGGTGGTGATTGCCCTGCGCGAGATCGTGGGGACGACGCATCACACGGCGCAGTCGATGGCGCAACTTTCCGAAGTGAGCCGCAATATGGCCAAGCTGTCGTCCGACATGGATGCGCAGGTGCATCGTTTCCGCCTGGATGACGAAACGACGGCCGGCTGAGTAAGCCCACATGGCAAGAAAGATCCGGGTTTTGCTGGTGGATGACAGTGCGTTGGCACGTTTATTCCTGCGCTCCATCTTCGAAAGTGATGATGCCTTTGAAGTGATGGCCGAGGCGAGCAATGGGACCGAGGCAGTGGCTCAGGTCAAACGGCAGCGGCCGGATCTGATTTCCATGGATCTGGAAATGCCCCAGATGCGCGGCATGGCGGCTATCGAAGAAATCATGAGTTTTCGGCCCACGCCGATTCTGGTGGTGAGCGATTACACCAATGCCCAGAGTGCCTATGCCGCCGTTTCACAAGGCGCTGTCGATGTCGTGGCCAAGCCGGGCTTGTCCGAAGGCGAGATCCGAGCTTTCCTGGAGCGAGCCCGTCTCGTGGCACGCATCCCCGTGATTACGCATGTCCGTGCCTTGCGCTGCCCTCCGCTCGTCCGGACCGCTGCTGTGCCTGCGCTGCCGAGATTGCTGCCTAATCCCGAGCGGGTGCAACAGCGCCCGATATTTGCCATTGCATCATCGACTGGCGGCCCGCAAGCGCTGGCGCAGATATTGAGCCAACTGCCTTCCGACTTTGATTGCGCCATTCTGATCGCGCAGCATGTGGTCCCGGGTTTCGCGGCCGGCATGGCGAAATGGCTGGCCACGGTGTCCAATTTGCCGGTGAAGTTGGCCGAATTGGGCGAGCCCATTATTCCGGGCCAAGTCTATCTCTCGCCCTCTGAAATGCATCTGAATATCAGCCGGAATCGCCGGGTTGATCTCCAGGAAGTGCGTGCAAGCGATGTTTACCGGCCGAGTTGCAATCGTTTACTGGAAAGTGTCGCCCTGGTGTATGGGGGATTGAGTGTTGGCATCATCCTGACCGGTATGGGCAGCGATGGGGCGAAAGGCATGGCGTTTATCAAGACGGCAGGCGGGTATACGCTGGCACAGGATGAATCATCTTCCGTGGTGTATGGCATGAACCGGGTGGCTATTGAAAGCCGTCAAATAGACCGGGTGTTGCCGCTGGACGAGATGGCGGATGCGATGGTGCGTTTGGCAAAAAGGATCATGCAGCCATGAGCGGACTGGATCTGAATCCGTTCAAGGAACTGGTGCGTCAGCGTTGCGGGCTGCAGTTCGAGGCCATGGCAGAGTTCAGTTTGCTGCTGGCAGTACAAAAACGCATGTCGGCAACGCAATCCGGATTGGCCTCGGCCTATTACGCCCGATTGCTCTGTGACGCAGTGGAGTTCGAAGAGCTGGTATCGTTGCTGACTATCAACGAGACCTATTTTTACCGCGAACCGAAACAGCTGGAACTGCTGGTCAATCGGCTATTGCCTGAGTTGCTGTCCAAAGGTCGAGGATTGCCCTTGCGCATCCTGAGCGCCGGCTGTTCTACCGGCGAAGAACCCTATTCGATAGCGATAGCGATCCTGGAGAAATTCGGCGAAGCCGCGAGCAAGATGGTGACCATTGTTGCTGGCGATATCGATCAGCATGCCTTACGCCGCGCGCGCCGCGCCCAGTACAACGAATATGCGTTCCGTGGCATGCCGCCCGCATTGCGCCAGCGCTATTTTACGCCCGTGCAAGATCATGCTTTTCAGCTTGGCCAAGGCGTGCGGGAGATGGTCGAATTCCATCCGCTAAATTTACTGGCTCAAAAATTGCCCGCGGTATTCGTTGACTTCGACATTGTTTTTTTCCGCAATGTTTCCATTTATTTCGATGCACCGACCCGCTTGAATATCCAGCATGTCCTGCGCACTGCGATGCGGGAAACGGGCTATCTGGTATTGGGTTCGGCCGAAACGCTGGCAAACGATCAGGGCGTTTTCCATCTGGAGGAAAATGGCGGCCAGTTTTACTTCCGCAAGGGCTCGCTCCGGCCCACGCCAAGCACGCGCCCCGTCAAAGCGGCGGTCATGCCGCAGGGCAAGGCGAGGGCGCCGATGGTGCCTGTCAAGGCCAAGGTGCCGCCGGTATTGATCGTGATGCCCACGCCGGAAGAACATCGAGAAAAAATCGAAGCGCTACGGGCCTTGGTTCGGGCCAAGCAATACAGTGCGGCGCTGGCGCAGATTACCTCCTTGCGCAGGATAGCGCCTGTCAATACGGATGTGCAGTTGCTGGAAAGCTATGTTTTCCTGCAAATGCGTCGTTTTGCCGAGGCGGCGGCCATGGCCCAACAGGTTCTCAAACACGAGACCTGGTCGGTCGATGCCATGATGCTGCTGGGCTTTGCCGCCAAATGGCGGGATGACCGTACCGCTGCCATCGGGCATTTCAAGCTGGCCGCGTATACCCGGCCCGATTGCTGGCCTGCGCACTACTTTCTGGGAAATATGTTGCTGGAAATTGAAGTGAACAAGGCGCAACGTGCCTACCGAACGGCCCTGATGCAACTGACTTCGAATCCCGACCCGGATGGTGGTTTGCGTTTGCCGCTGGATCTGCCCGTAGCAGATATCCGTTTCCTGTGCGAACGGCGTCTGGCCTCGGCTGGGAGTCGATCATGATGGATAGGAGTCCGCATCATGGCGCTTGATATCAAGCGGTTCACCGCGCGTTTTGTCAAAGAAGCGCGGGATCATCTGGCCCGGCTCGAAACGGGACTGCTTGCACTGCAGCACGACCCGTTGAATCAGGACGTGGTGAATAGCATCTTCCGCTCGGCGCATACCATCAAGGGCTCGTCGCGCATGATGAAGTTCGGGCCGATCAGCGAGTTGGCGCACCAACTGGAAGATATCCTGAGTGCGTTGCGCGAAGGCTGCCTGCCGTATTCCCAGACACTGGGACAGTTGTTGCAACGCGCGGTGGATGCGATTGCCGGTCTGGTGGATCGGGTGGCTGACGACGACGAACTCGGCCCCCCGGATGAGTCGCTTTGCGCCGATCTGGCGCGAGTGCAGGCATCGCAAACTGGGGTGTTGGCTGAAGCGACAGCATCGGAACCGGTGTTGGCCCCAGGGACAGGCTCGACCGAGATCAAACTCAAATCGGCAGATTCCGTGCGGGTTTCACTCAGCAAGCTCGACGAGTTGGTCAAATTGATGGGGGAAGTGGTGTCGAGCCATGCCCGTCTGCGGCAACGGGCGAGCGATATCAGGCTGATCGAACGAGAACTGGCGACGAGCCGGAACGGGCGTCATGCCCATCTGACCGATTTTTCCCGCGATCTGAAAAACGATGTCCTGGCCCAGGAAGCGCTGATGGAGGAACTGCACGGCAAGGCACTGATCTTGCGCATGTTGCCGTTGGTTATCGTGTTCGATGCCGTGCCGCGCATGGCGCGCGATCTGGCGCGCTCGATCGGCAAGGAAGTGGAGTGTGTGGTCAGTGGCAGTGACATTGAGCTCGACCGCCAGTTGATCGACCGCTTGGGCGATCCGATCGTGCACTTGCTGCGCAATGCCGTGGATCACGGCATTGAGGCCCCGGATGTTCGCGAAAAGGCAGGCAAACCGCGCGTCGGTCGGATCAGTCTGACGGCAAGGCAGGATGCTGGCAGCGTGATTATCGAAGTGCAGGACGATGGTGCCGGCCTGGCACTCGATGCGATCCGAGACAAGGCCGTGAAGAAAGGGTTGGTCAGTGCCGAGCAGATGGCCGGGTTGACCGAGGCCGAAGTGATCGATCTGATTTTTCAGCCTGGTTTTAGCACCAGTCCGATCATTACCGACGTTTCCGGGCGCGGTGTGGGCATGGACGTGGTCAAGCGCTGCGTGGTCGATGAATTGCAAGGGGCGATCCAGGTTGAAAACCGGCCAGGACTGGGTACCACCTTTACCCTGCGTTTGCCTCGTTCTCTGGCGGTTATGCGCATGTTGCTGGTTGCTGCGGGCGGACAAACCTTCGGTTTTACCGCACCGCACGTCAGCCACTTGCTACGCTTGCCTGCCGAGCAGCAGCTAGAGGTGGCCGAGCGTCATGCCGTGATCATTCACAACGAATTCGTGCCGGTCGTGAGCCTCGCGGAAATACTGTCGCTGCCCGCGCAGCCGGCTAGCACGGATCTGTTGCTGGTCGTGGTGCAGAACAACAGTGAAAAGCTGGCGCTGCGCGTGGATGATCTGATCGACGAACGAAACATGGTGATCAAACAGCTGCCGGTGCATCTCAACTATTTGCCGCTGGTTGCGGGCATGGTGATGACCGGCAAGAACAAATTGGTGAGCGTATTGCAGGCGCCGGCACTGATCAATTTGGCGCGGAACAGCAATGCGGGTGGAAAACAGGTCGCTGTCGCTGCGCGGCAAGTGCGTGTGCTGGTGGTGGATGACTCGCTCAATACGCGCGAAATCGAAAAAGATGTTCTGGAAGCGCACGGTTACCATGTGACGCTTGCCGAGGACGGACTGGATGGCTTGACCAAGGCGCGCAATGGCGAATTCGATGCGGTGTTGTCCGATGTGGAAATGCCGAATATGGATGGTTTTACCATGACCGCCGCCCTGCGCGAGGACGAACGCTATCGCGATGTGCCTATCATCATCATCACGTCTCGGCAAAAGGAAGAAGATCAACGGCGGGGTATTCAGGTGGGCGCGGATGCCTATATCGTCAAGGGCGACTTTGACCAGAGCCGGCTGATAGACACACTGAAGAGCTTGCTGGGGTAGGCTTTGGAGGAGCAGTAATGCGTGTACTGGTGGTCGATGACGATGCCTTCGCGGCGGAGATGATTGTGGCTGTACTGGAAGAGGCGAGCCATGACGCGGTGATCGTGGAGAGCGGTGTGGCTGCTGTGGACAGGCTGGCGGTCGATACGACCTTTGAAGCGGTGGTGTCCGATATGAATATGCCTTTTGTGAATGGTTTGGATTTGTTCGCAGCATTGCGGGCCGAAGGCTGCAACCTGCCATTCATTTTGCTTAGTGGCGATGATCCCGCGTCCTTGCTCCAGCGTGAACCCCGCCTGGATGCCTGTATTGCCAAGGATGGTGATTTGCAACATTCGCTGGTCAGTGCCCTTGTCAATGTGTTCTCTACACGGAATTGAAATCGATGGAACTCACGATGGAAGCCAAGCGTTCAGGAACGCTTCAAGACAAAGTCCGGCATTTGCAGCGGGCCTATCTGGCCAAACTGCCGCAGTCGCTGGCACAGGCGCGGGTCAGCATGGCCACGTTGTCCGAGGATGAAACCAGCGAGCAAGTTCTGGATGATCTGTACCGCTGCTTCCATAACATCAAAGGAACTGCGGCATCGCTAGGCCTGTTGGCGATCAGCGACGAAAGCGCGATTGCCACCAAGATCGTCGCGCAGTTGCAGAAGCTGTTGGAGTATTCCGCTCGCCGCAACGAAATGGTGGCCAAGGTGGCCGGGCTGGAAGCGCTGGTGAGCGAGTTGGAAGACCTGGTCGTTAAGGCCCCGGAATCAATTTCTATTGAATCTTCTCATACGGCCATGTTCGGTCTGGAGCAGGGCAGCCGGCCGGGCAAGATGCGGGGGCGCATCTATCTGTGCGATGTTGCGCCGGATGCCATGCAACTGGCCTCGCATCTGGCCTGCTTTGGCTATCTTGTCAGTGTATTCACGGAATTGGGCGAGTTGCAGCGGGCGGTGCTTGAGAGTCCACCCAATGCCGTGGTGATGACCACCAAGGGAATTGAACTGGCTGAAAGCTTGCGCACGCAGGTGAATGTCCCGTTCCTGTTTATTGCCGACGAGGGCGATTTTGCTACCCGGCTGCGGGCGGTACAGGCCGGTGGCGCTGCGTATTTTCTCAAGCCGATCACTGCGCACGACATGATCGATACGCTGGACGAACTGACCATCCGGCGTGAACCCGATCCGTTCCGGGTACTGATCGTCGACGACGAGCCGGAAATGGCCGATTACCTGAGCCTGATCCTGGAAGCGACGGGCATGTTGACGCGCCAGTTGGATCAGCCAGCGCGGATTCTGGATGTGCTTTCTGAGTTCCAGCCTGATCTGGTACTGATGGACATGTACATGCCGATCTGTTCCGGGCGGGAGTTTTCGCGACTGATTCGGCAAGTGCCGCAGTATGTGGGCATTCCGATTGTTTTCCTCTCGAGCGAAACCAACAAGGTGGTGCAACTATCCGCGATGCGGGTTGGCGCAGATGGGTTTTTGACCAAGCCCATTTTGCCGGACGATCTGATTACCGCCGTATCGGTGCGGGCCGAACGCACCCGGACCTTGCGCTCACTGATGATGCGCGACAGCCTGACCGGCTTGCTGAATCACACCACGTTGGCGCAATTCCTCGAAACCACCTTGGCCGCATCACGCCGCCAGGGGGGCAGGGTGTGTTTTGTCATGCTCGATATCGATCATTTCAAGCGCGTCAACGATAGCTTTGGGCATCCGGCCGGCGATCAGGTTTTGGTGGCGCTGGCACGAATGCTCAAGCAGCGCCTGCGCAGTTCAGACATGGTGGGCCGCTACGGTGGCGAGGAGTTTGCCATCATCATGCAGGATGTCAGTGAAGATGAAGCGGCTGAAACTATTCGGCAAATCCAGCGAGATTTTGCTGCTCTGAGTTTCCAGGTTGGCGATGCGGCGTTTTCCTGTACCTTTAGCGGAGGCGTATCGGCCTTCCCTGTGATCGACAGTACCGAGCAACTGGTGCTCGCCGCCGACCAGGCTTTATACGGCGCCAAGCACGCCGGACGTAACCAGGTGGTGACAGCCAGCCAGATCAAGGACTGATGATGAGCGAGAATGCAAACACGCTGGATGACATCCTTGCGCGCAAGCAGCAAGCGGTGGCAGCGGTCGTCAACGTGGATGAACCCATCACCAAGCTGGTGTTTTTTTCGCTGGGAGAGCAGTGGTATGCGTTTCATGGCGAGAACATCAGTGAAGTCCTGGCCAGCAGCGAAGTCTATTTCCTGCCCGGTTGTCCTGCTTCGTTGGAAGGCGTGATCAATGTGCGTGGCGATATCGAATCGGTGATTCGTCTCCGCCCGCTGTTGGGTCTGCCCGATGTCAAAGCGGCTGCAGGTTCGCGCATCCTGCTGGGACAAGCCCGTGCGATGCGGAGCGGTATTCGGGTGGACCGGGTTGAGGAAGTTCTCGACGTACTGGAAAGCGCAATTCAACCGCCACCGCATACCATTCCAGAGCATTTGCGCCCCATCGTGCTCGGCATTGTCTCTTTCCGCGATCATCTGGTGCATCTGCTCGATCTGGAACGCATCTTCGAGGACTATCGCGCGGGGCTGCGCTGATGGCGATGGATGACGCGCTGGAGATTGTCAGCTTTACGGCAGGCGGCTACCGTTTTGCCGTTGAAGCGCGCCAGGTCGACCACCAGTTCGCCAGTGCGCCCGATGCCGTGGTCGCGGTTGAGACGTTGCTGGGTCTGCCGCCAGCCAGCGCAGTGCGGCGTTGCTGGCTGGGCGTGGGTCAGCATGGCGTTGAGGTGGACGGGCCGGTGGATCTGCGGTCCCTGCCGGTCAGTGCGATCCACCCTTTGCCTGAACTGGTGGCTGTCCGGCTCCAACTCAACGGCGTCCGCGCGCTGGCCTTCGAGGCGGAAAGCCCCTTGCTACTGGTCGATTTGCGCGCATTGCTCGCCTGACCACGTCTGTTATTCCAGTGCCTTGATCAACTCGGGCACGATCTCGAACAAATCCCCTTCCAGCACATAGTCTGCCTGCCGGCAGATCGGCGCTTCTGCATCCTTGTTGATGGCCACCACCACGCGGGCATCGCGCATGCCGGCCAGATGCTGCGCGGCACCGGACAGGCCAATGGCAAAGTAGAAATCCGGGGCGACAATCGCGCCAGTTTGGCCGACCTGATGGTCGTTGCCGATAAAACCGGCATCCACTGCCGCGCGCGTGGCCCCGATAGCTGCATGCAGCCGGTCGGCAAGCGGTTCGAGCAGCGCGTGAAATTGCTCGGCGGATACCAGTCCTTGACCTCCGGAAACCACGACCTTGGCTTCGGTCAGTGCCGGGCGCGCTGAATGCGGGCGAATGGTGCTGACCCAGGTGGAACGGTTGGCAGCAGACGGCGCAGGTTGGTGGATGATGGGTGCCGCGGGCTGGTCGGCGGCAAGCGGGAAAGCCGCAGCGCGCACGGTCAGGATCTTGACGGGTTCCGGATTGCGCAGCGTGGCGAGTGCTGCGCCGGCATGGGTCGGGCGCACGAAAACATCCGGGGCGTGGATTTGCACGACATCGGACAGCATCGCGCAATCGAGCCGTGCGGCAGCGCGCGGCAGGATGGCCTTGCCAAACGGAGTGGCCGCAGCGAGCAGGGCGCTAGCCTGGTTGTCGCGCACGGCTTGTGCCAGTAGCGGGGCAATGTCTTCGGCCAGCGCGTGGGCCAGATGTGGCGCATCGAACAACCAGACCTCGCTGACACCGTCCATGTGCGCAACCTGTTCTGCCACCGGGAGTGCCTGGCTGCCGGCCACGAGCAGTGTGAGCCGGTCGGCGAGCCGTCCGGCGGCAGAGATAGTCCGGCGCAATGCCGGATGCGGGGTCAAGCCGTCGTGTTCGACCAGGATCAGTGCGCGTGTCATGGCAGGCCCTCCTGGCGCAGCCGATGCACCAGCTCACTTGCATGTGCGAGGGTAACGGCGGGTTTGCGGGCAGGGGTGGGCGCCATCTGTAATAGCGCCAGCCGGGGAGCAAGTGTCACGCCCAATTCGGATGGATCCAGCGTTTCGATGGTTTTTTTCTTGGCTTGCAACAGTTGCGGCAGTTTCAGGTAGCGCGGATTGGCCAGCCTTAAATCCGCACTGATGACGGCCGGCATGGGTAGGGCGAGCACTTCCTGACCGCCTTCAATCTCCCGCGTAACTTGCAGCGTGTTGTTTTCCAAGACAAGTGTCGAGGCAAACACGCCCTGTGGCCAATCCAGCAGCGCCGCCAGCATCGGCGCAGTCTGCGCGTTGTCATCATCGCTCGCCTGCTTGCCAAGCAGGATCAGAGCGGGCTGCTCGCGTTCGGCAAGTGCACGCAGTAGTTTGGCGACAGCGAGCGGCTCCAGTGGCTGGTCGGTATCGATGCGAACCGCCCGATTGGCGCCCAGGGCCAGCGCGTGGCGCAGCGTTTCCTGGCAGGCTTCGCCACCGATCGAAACGGCAATAATTTCGCTGATCGTGCCGGCTTCTTTGGCCTGAGCTGCCCATTCCAGCGCGGCTTCGTCGAACGGGTTGATGCGCATCGGCATGCCGGCCACGTCCAATCCGGCACCTTCCGGTTTGAATCGCAACGGTACATTGCCATCGGGAACGCGTTTGACCGCCACCAGTACTTTCATCGATGCTCCCGGGTTGGAAAAGCACTATTTTGCCGCAGAGTGCATGGCTGCATCAAAGCGGCAGTTTTCCTTGCTGGTGATTCGGCGTGTCGGTGATGCGTGCTTTAAGTGCATCCTGCGCGAATCGCACCGTGATTTCTTCCCCGGACTGGGCCTCGGCAGCGTGGGTGATCAGCGTGCCATCGGCGTGACTGACCAGGGCGTAACCTTTTGCCAGTGGCGCTTGCGGATCGTGCGCCGTCAGGCGGGCGGCGAGCGTGGCAAGCGATTGCTGCCGACGCTCCAGTTGGCGTGGCAGTGCGTTGCCGAGGCGGGTTTGCAGCGTAACCAGACGGGCGGTCTGCGGCGCGGTATCGGGGCGGCGGTGTGTCAGGCGCAGGGAAAGTTGCATGAGTCGCTGATTTCGGGTTTCAAGCAGGCGCACGGGTGCTGCATGCAGACGACGGGCGAAGTCTGCGAGCTTTTCACCTTGCCGTGCGAGTTTTTCTCCGGGGTGCTGCAGGCGGCGGCCCACGTTGTCGAGTCGCTGCATGCGCTGCTGCAGTTGCCGGGCCATGATGCTGGCAAGGCGATGATGCTGGTGATCGAGCCGCGTCAGCAAGGCCGTGCGGTCCGGTGTGGCGAGTTCCGCTGCCGCGGTCGGCGTGGGCGCGCGCAGGTCGGCCACGAAATCGGCGATGGTGAAGTCGGTTTCATGCCCTACGCCGCTGATCACCGGAATCGGGCAATCGGCAATCGCGCGGGCGACGATCTCTTCATTGAAGGACCATAAGTCTTCAATACTGCCGCCGCCCCGACAAACAATCAGCGTATCGACCTCGTGGCGAGCGCTGGCGCTACGGATGGCGCTGGTAATTTGCGCGGCAGCCGTATCGCCTTGTACCGCCGTTGGGTAAAGGATCACCGGGAGTCCTGGCATGCGGCGCTGCAACGTGGAGAGTACGTCACGCAGCGCAGCGGCGGCCGGGGAGGTGACAATGCCTATTGCGCGCGGAAAGGCCGGCAAAAGGCTTTTACGGGCTGCCGTGAATAGTCCTTCGGCGTCCAGTTTGCGTTTCAATGCTTCAAAGGCTTCAAAGAGTGCCCCGAGGCCTGCCGGGCGCAGTGCTTCGATAGTGAGCTGGAAATCGCCGCGGGCTTCATACAGTGATACCACGGCGCGCGCTTCCACCTTGGTTCCTTCACGCGGGGCGAAGTCGAGCAGCGCAGCGCGGTTGCGGAACATCACGCAGCGCACCTGCGCCCCGGCATCCTTCAGCGTGAAATAGCAGTGTCCGGAATCGTAGCGTTTGAAGCCGGAAATTTCGCCTGCGACCCAAAGCACCGGGAAGCTGCCTTCCAGCAGTTGGCGTGCCCGGCGATTGAGTTCGGTAACTGAAAGGATGTTTGGGGTGCTTGAAAGGTACATGGGGACGCCAATTGGTGAGCTAAATAATCCACAAAACCCTTGGTGTCTGTGGCTTGTCGGGATATTGGTGGAGTGTAGTTAAATATTTCGTTGTAACTTGTTGATTTTTAATAAAACATTAAAAAGTTCAAAAAAGGGGCAATCTGTTCCGGGTGCTGAAATGGCGCGGGTTTGCGGGGCATTTCCAAAGGTTTCCCACAAAATTATCCACAGGGAATGTGGGCAACCGAAAAAAAACCTTTCCGGCCCGTGACTTGCGCCATTGCCTCTTCCCCCAAACGGGTAATCGGGCTAAAGTTACGCCGTTTTGTATCACACCCAACAAGGTTTGACATGTTTGCCATTATTCAAGCTGCTGGTTGGCCGATCTGGTTCATTATTATCTCATCGGTTGCGGCTGTGACCATTATCATCGAACGTGCGCTTTCCTTGCGCAAATCGCTGGTGTTGCCCGAAGGCATGCTGGCCCGTGTAGTGCAGGAGTACCGTACCAACGGCGTGGCCCCGGAAATGCTGGCCAAGCTATCTGCATCCTCTCCATTGGGACGGGTGCTCGCAGCAGGCTTGCGCAATGTCAGAAGCTCGCGCGAAATCATGAAAGAATCGATCGAAGAAATCGGCGGGGCCGTGGCGCATGACTTGGAACGCTACCTTTCCACACTCGGGACGATTGCTGCGGTGACTCCATTGCTGGGGCTGTTTGGTACGGTGATCGGCATGATTGAAATCTTCGGCGCTCAATCCCCTACCGGCGCTTCCAATCCGGCCGCGCTGGCGCATGGTATTTCCGTGGCGCTCTACAATACGGCCTTCGGGATCATGGTGGCCGTGCCGTCGTTGATGTTCTATCGCTTTTTCCGCAATCTGGTCGATGGTTACATTGTTGAGATGGAACAATTGGCGATCAAGCTCGTGGAAGTGGTCCACGGCGAACGCAATTAACTGAAGCGGACGTACCGATGAAATTTCGAAAAGGCCGTGGTCGCGACGAGCCGGAAATCAACTTTGTTCCGCTGATCGATGTGCT
>JARLJJ010000056.1 GCA_031291275.1 Formivibrio sp. | reverse complement strand
GAACACGGGGGTACGTATCGAGACAGGCTGCTGCGACGTCTTGGTTTCGCCCTCCATTAAGTAGTAATTAGTTATTGTTATAGCTTCTCCAACATTTTCCATGGTCCAGTTATCGAAGCTGATGTTTTCAACGACTCCACCGCGTCCGCGTGCACTCTTGATACGTGCGCCGTTTTGAGTGTCAAGCACAGTCATGTTGCTCGCAACGATGTTGCGCACACTGCCGGAGGTCTCGCTGCCTATGACAACTGCCCCATGGGCATGGTGTACCGTGCAATTTGTGATGGCCACATCTTCGGTCGGACGATTCACGCGAAGCCCATCCGCATCTTTGCCCGACTTAATCACAATTCCGTCATCGCCAGTATCAATATAATCATTCGCCAGCTTCACAAACCGGCTTGAATCCACCACGATTCCGTCAGTATGGACACCGGGATACGTTTCAATTACCAGGTTTTCTACTACCGCATTTTCGCTGTAGAGCAGGTGAACTGTCCACATCGGGGAGCCGACGAAATGTAGTCCATCAACCCGGATGTTCTTGCTATTCATAAACCGGACAAATGAAGGTCTAAGCTCCGCCGCTGCCGCTTCGTCTTCCTCTTTCGAAATCGGCTTATTCGCATTCAGATCGTTGAGCATTCTCTCCCAGTTTGGCCCGTTTGCGCTACCCGGATCGGAGCCGGTGGCCTTCATTCGCGGATGCAGCTTCATCCATGCGTCATTTGGACTGGTAAGAGTGCCACGCCCCGGCTCAGTAACGTTTTCCAAATCGTGGCCGCCGATCAAGGGTACTGGAGTCAAAGTTTCGATACCTTGCTGGCGACCTGGAGTGAACGGCAGCATCACTGCCGGAAAATGCACAGTTGATCCCGCGTCGAAATACAGCGTGAGATTGCTTACCATCTCAATCGGGCCTGAAACATAGGTACCCGCAGGAACGTAAACTGTACCCCCGCCTGCTTTATGTGCAGCTTGAATTGCTGCACGGAAGGCCTCAGTAGACGGCGCAGAGCCGTCATTGTGTGCTCCATAATCCATAATGTTGAAGAACGGCCCACTCCCTATCGCGACTGCTGGAACTGTTCCACACATAGATAGACCCAAAAAGCAGAAGGCAATTTGTAGACACGAAAGCCAACGAACCTGACGCATGACGCTCCTTCTCCGGTCAACGACTAAAGTAAAATGTCTCGTGAAATCATTCTGGCCCCACCACTGGAGCTATCGATTTCCCCTCCGAGTGAGTGACGATGGCCGCTGTCTAACTAGACAGCGGCCATCGTCGAGGCTGAAGGCCTGTTATCGCAGACGAATTTAGCGAACTCAGTTGAGTTCTCAGACCCGTAGGCTTACAAAAAACTATCGTCTTCTCTGTACCAGTCGTGAAGAGCGGCTGGCGGTCTTTCACTGTGATCGAAAGAACTCGCAAAGTTAGCTGTCCAGCAAAGCGGCGCGGACCAAAGAAGCCCGCACCGCTCAAAGCTGAAAGGTAGGGATCAAAATACGATTCGCCCACCGAGTTGCACCTGTCTCGGTTGGGAGGTCGATGGTACAGAAGTTATGTAACCAAAACTGCTTGAAGTAGCACTCGAAATGCTTGGCGCTGAGAACACCGCGTGGTTGAGCGTGTTGAACGTCTCGAACCGGAGTTGGAGGTAAGCTTTTTCGGTGAAGTTGAAGTTCTTCAGGATAGACGCGTCCATGTTGTTGAAGCCGTCAGACCGCACAGACGAAATTGTCTGCGGTAGTGTCCGATAGTGATTGAAGTACTGCCCGTTGTAGAATGAGGAACCGTCACCGCAAGACTGACCTACGACTAATTTGCAGGAGTTATTTCCGGTAACGAACACACTGGGAGCGTTGACGATTGACGGATTGCCTGAGATCGTGGCGCTAGTGTTACGCGGATTGCTCTTGATGTCCCTGATCGTCTTACCCGGCTGCAAAGGAATATCCGCAGACCAGTAGATTGGAGGGCCAGTCTGAAATTGATAAATGGTGTTAAGAACGAAACCGCCGAAGAGCTCATCCATAAGCTTGCGATTGCCAAATGCGATCATCTTGCCGCGTCCGAGTGGCAAATCATAAGTCGCGCCAACCGTGAAGTGGTGCGTATGGTCGAAGGGCGAGACCCGGTGCGTGGGTTTTTTGTCCTGGTCGTTGAGGAAAGTATCTGCTTCAGTCAATTTGGAGAAGCTATAGTTGGCGGTCAGCGTCAGGCCGTGACTGGCCCTCTGTTGTATGTGGATCATCCCGCTGTGGAAATACGACTGTCCAATGGTCTGGTTCTGTTCGGTGATGGAAGTAGTGCCAAACTGCGGGTATGCCGCCAGCAGGTTGCTGAGCGTCGTTGTGGTGCCGTTAAAGCTGCTGTTGCCGTTGGGCAATAAACCGGCAAAAGGATTAGGCACGGATCCGGCAACTGCGTTCTTGAGGTCCTGGTTCGAGTAAGGATTCGTTGAGAGGTACTGAGGTAGCGTGGCGTTGATGTTCTGCGCGGCAATTGGAAGATGCACAGCGTGATTGCCCGCGTAGAGAACTTCAAGCAGAGTATTGCTATTGAGAGTTTGTTGGAAGCCTAAGTTCCAGCGCTGCGAATACGGATCATGCTGCACCGGAGCCAGGAAGGTGATCGCGGAGGGTGATCCAAGGTATGTGCTTGCTCCCAGGGATGAACCCGTCGCTTTCACAAACCCGTTCGGGAATGGATTGTCCAGCGTGCTTGTATTGGTAAAGTAGGAGTTGCTCGTTGCCTGGTAGGAGGTGGAGGAGCTGAAACCCTCCTGGTTGCTCAAAGCGCTGGAAGAATACGATCCGTTTGCGCCAAGACTCGCCATCGTCTCCGGCTGGAGGAAAAGTCCGAATCCACCACGAATGACGGTTCTATTGTTGAACCTCGCGGGGCTGTAAGAGAAACCGACGCGTGGGCTAAAGAAACCGCTGTTTGTGTTGTACACCGCACCGTTCTTACCGCTGGCAAAGGTCAGTCCACCCAGTGTGTTGAGGCTGGCCACGG
The DNA here is from genome assembly GCA_031291275.1 of Formivibrio sp. Taxonomy (GTDB): domain Bacteria; phylum Pseudomonadota; class Gammaproteobacteria; order Burkholderiales; family Chitinibacteraceae; genus Formivibrio. The sequence goes on along the minus strand of JARLJJ010000056.1, from coordinate 610 downwards.
TCACTGTGGTGTTGCCTGCGGTCCCAGTGTCTTTGCTGGGCGAGAAGGCGGTCGTAGCAGCTGCCGAAGCAGAGTTCACAGCGGTTGGACTAAAGCCGTTTACGGTGCTACCCAACTTCTCTTCGTAGGGTGTGTCGATATCGAATCGCAGTCCCATGTTTACCGTAAAGTGGTCATTGACACGCCAATCGTCCTGTACAAAGGAACCTGTGTAGTACGAGTGATAATCGCCACGGGATGCAATATCATACTGGCCCGAAGTCGGCAGCCCAAGAAGGAGCGAGGCGATATCTCCTCCGAATGTCTGAGCTGTGCCGCCTGTCCCGGAAGTAACGAAGTTGGTTGCGAAGGTGAAACTGCCGGAGGCATTGCCGAAGTTCTGGACGTTGAATCGGTATTGCCGTCCATCGAATCCGATCTTCAGCATGTGTTTGCCCATCGACTTCACCACGTCCGCGAAGACCTGGTAACTGGTTGCTGGAGCGACGGACGTGCTGTTATAGCTGAGGCACTGGATGCTCGTGAAGCTGCCACACGTCCCGAATGAGAGGTAGGGAAGCATGACTCTTGTTGCGGGATTCGCCAAATTAGCAGGCAGCCCAATAGACGT
>JARLJJ010000426.1 GCA_031291275.1 Formivibrio sp. | reverse complement strand
TCAAAGCACAAATCATCGCCGGATGCAGCTATTTGAAGAACTTCGCGTTCACTTGCATGCCCCCTCTACCCGTCCCGACAAGGAAGGACCGCTTGCCTACCCCTGGCAGCCACCAGCAAGGTCACGTAGTCGGCTGTTTGCGTGGTGCTCGCTGCTGCGATATGTGCGGGTGTTTGGATATGGCGAGGCGCAGATGCCGCGTCGTTGATTTTCCTTTTCGCACGGGGAGTTAATCCCGGCGAAAAATCCCGGTTGCCCCCATTTCGTTTCTTCGTTGACAGCCGCTACCAGGGGCGCATACTATTCTCGCGTTTTATGAAGTGCTCCAAACTGGCAACGTTGCCAGTTTGGAATGCGAAATGAAGAAGCTGTCATGACATCTCAGCAAAATATCTATCGGAGCATATGTTTCCACGGCTTTGCACTTGTCGGGGCGCTTTGTCATCGAGTGCAACCACCGTTCGGCCTTCCGATCAGCAATTTGACGGAGCCCAGGGGTGCCGTCTCCAGAAACAAGGCCCAATCGGCAGATTTGTCCAGCAATAATCTGATGTTTTCTGATCGCGCCAGTAACTGGGCTGGGCTATATCCGCAATCTCGATAAACGATAAACAACGCAGCAACTCTCTGAGGAGGATGACGCAATGAACGAACAACATGGACTCATGGTGAGTGATACTGTCGGTAAATACCGCGTGTATTCAGGAATAGGTCTCCTTTCCATCATGCGGTATTTCATTCTTTGCCTCGTATTGGCCTGCGCAGTGTCTGGCTGGGCGCAAGGAACGGGGCGTGGCACCATCTCGGGCACTGTTATCGATGCCACGGGAGCGGTAATTCCCGGGGCATCAATCCAGGTTCGTGAAGTGAATACAAACGTCTCAATCAAAACGGAGTCGAACGGCACGGGATATTTTGAGGCGCCCCAACTCCTGCCTGGCACATACGAAATCACGGTCAGCCATGCTGGTTTTTCCAGTTATGTACAAAAAGGGATCGTTCTGCTCGCCGATACGCATCCCAGTGTTCCTATCCATCTTGTAGTGAGCAGCAGTGGTGAAACCATTGTGGTGACCGCGGATGCCCTGCTCTTGAATACGGACAGCGGGCTCGGTGGTCAAGTACTCACGACCAAGGATATCGAGTCGTTTCCAGTGTCCGGCGGAAATGCCAGCTATCTGGCCAAGCTGTCGCCCCTTGTTCAGGCTGCCGATCCGCAGAATCAGTACATGGCCGGTAACCTCAATGCGAATAGCTCGATGAGCTCATTTGGTATTGGTGGCCGCGTAACCGTCAACGAGTTCAGCTTGGACGGCGCACCGAACAATGGCAACAACCACTACATTGCTTATGGTCCAGCGGTTGACGAAGTCGGTGAGATGAAGACCGAGGTGTCCGGGTTCGATGCCAGCATTGGACACACCATGGGCGTGTATCTGACGCAAACCAGCAAGACGGGCACGAACATGATCCACGGCACGATTCGCGAACTTTACGACGATCGCGCCTGGGAAGCAATGCAGCACTTTCAGCGCGTCACGTTCCAGACCCAGGTGGCCGCGGCATGTGCAAACGGAGAGACTGCCACATGCAAATCGACGCGCGCCCGTTACGATTGGCCGCACGTGCATGAAAACAACTTTGGCGCCTCGGTGGGCGGTCCGGTGTTCGTTCCCAAAATCATGAATGGAAAAGACAAGCTGTTCTTCTTCGTTGGCACCACCCAGGACATCTACACCGACGCAGCATCGAGTTCAGCAACGGTTCCTACGGCGCAGGAACGCGGCGGCGACTTTTCCGACATCGCAGCGCCAACAACAGCTCCCGCTTCCTATGTTGCAGCCTGCGGAACCAATGTGCCGTACTATGGCGCATACCAGATCTACAATCCTTATTCCGTCACGGTCTCCGGCGGGCATCCGACTCGCCAGCCGTTTTGCGGCAACGTAATTCCCAGTGCATATCTGAGCAAAAATGGAATGGTCTCCGCGCTTACCTCACGGCTTCCGTCGCCGAATAGCGCCGTGGCCTATCAGGGGGCATCCTCAAACAATTACCTGTTTACTAACTTGAAGCCGCAGACCTATAGGGCAATCACCAACCGGTTCGACTACACGCCAAATGAGGCGAATCGCTTCTTCTTCCGCTGGACGTGGATGAACTATGGAATGCGGCAAACATATGTCCTGACCGACAAGTTTGACCAGCAGAACACACAGCGCCACGTGAAGGAAGGGGTTTTCGGGTACATCCATTCCTTTAGCCCGAACACCGTTCTCGACGCGACAGCCGGCGCCACAGAGTACTTCAACTATGGCTACTATCCAAATATGGATGCAGCACCGCCCAGCAAAGTCGGCCTGCCCAGCTACATGGATCAGTACGCAGGGAAATACGCTGAGTTTCCATATCTGACCTTTAACGGGTATACGGCGATTGGCGGCGCAGATGCCGCACGCGTCTACTTCCGCAGTCTCGCCTTCCGGAGTAACATCCTCCACATCACGGGTCGTCACAGCATGCACGCCGGCGTCGAGTGGCGGCAACAGAATGCAGCTGGAGGCGGCCCAGGAAATCCATCCGGCATCTTCGCCTTCGATCAGACCTATACTCAGCACGACGATGGCTCGCAAAGCACAACCTATCCGGTTTCGACATTCGGGCTCACTTATGCCTCCTTTCTGATGGGCATTCCGACCACCTCGCAGGCCGCGACGTCTCCTTCCTATTCAAGGTCAACGCCCTACTATGCGTTCTACGCTGGTAACACCTGGCGCATGACGCCGAAGATAACCCTGATTCCGGGCATCCGTTTCGAATACGAATACGGGCCGACAGAAAAGCACAATCAACAGATCGTAGGATTCGATCCCAAGGCGCAGCTGCCGATCGCTTCAGCTGCGCAGGCCGCCTATATCGGGAGCACGCTTGCCAATCTTCCATCGGGCGTCTCGGCAGCGCAGTTGCCAACTTCGATCAACGTGCAGGGCGGTCCCATCTATGCAGGCGTCAATGGGGCTTCCACGCGCCAATGGGAAAATAGCTACCGCATCCTGCCGCGTATTGCCCTTGCCTACCAGTTGACCCCAAAGACGGTTATCCGTACCGGATACGGGCTCTTCTTCGATACCAATAATGCGCTCAGCCACCAGGGAACAATCAACCAGGACGGATATGCAACAAGCACCACGGATGCATCCTCGTCCTCATTCGGAACAGATTTTGTGCTCGGCAAAGACATCCTCGCCGATCCGTTCCCGGCAACCAATGGCGTACGCTTCAATCCGGCTATCGGCAATGCAGCCGGATCTGCATACTACATCGGCTCTTCGGCAAACTTCTATGACCATAACCTGGTGCCTGCGCGCATGCAGCGCTTCCAGGTCAGTGTGCAGCGGCAATTGAACAATTCACTCATGCTCGAACTCAATTACACGGGCTCGCTTACAACCAACATTACAGTGAACAACAATAGCAACACCACACAAACAAACACGAACGCAGCCGCAGGGTTATCCTACGTTCCGGCCAGCTACTACGGAACCGGCAACACGCCTGCTACCTCGCAAACGACACTGCTGAACACGGCGGTCACCAATCCTTTCAATATTGGCAATTTCTCGTCGCTTTCGTCGAGTAACGCCATCGTCTATCAGCGCATGCAGTTGAACAGCTTCTTTACCAGCAAGACGACCTCGATCGCCAACCTGGTGAGAAACTACGCTCAAATGGGAGGCAGCTTCTACGGAGCCACCGGCGAGTCGAAGTTCCATTCCGTTTCCGCTTCGCTGACCAAGCGCTTCTCACGTGGCTACTCCTTCAACGCGGCAATCCAGATGAACAACCAGTGGGATCGCGACTGGTTTGCAAACCCATTCGATGCGTCCCCGACCTGGGAGCCCACTAACCTGAGCCGCCCCTACCGTGTCACGGTAAACGGCGTCTACGAATTGCCGTTTGGACGGAACCGGAAGTTTGTCAACACGGGGCTGGTGGCCTCGCTGCTTGGTGGTTTCCAGATCGATGGAAGCTACGAGCTTCAGCCGGGTGCACTCGTTTCGTTCCCGAATGCCTTCCTTACGGCTGACCCGTCGTCTGTTGCCCTCAAGAGCCCGACGTATGGCAAGTGGTTCAACACGGGGGCCTTCAACACTCTATCGACGGCCCAGCCAACAAGCTATAACGTGCGTGCCATGCCCAACCGTCTTGCGGGCGTCCGTCAGCAAGGCCCGAACACGGTCTACGCAAACATGCAGCGCAATCTGAAGATCTACGAAAACGTTGGCCTCCAGATGCGCTTTGAGTGCTTCAATCTATTCAACCGCAACATCATCGGCGCACCTAACACAACAGTCACCTCAAGCAGCTTCGGCACTGTCACCTCCGACGGCACCGGATATGCGCGCTGGGTTCAAATCCAGGGTCGGCTGACCTTCTAGTAAATAGCCTGTGCGGAGGCGCTGGAACACATCAGCGGCGCCTTCGCACAGTGCAGTTCCCCTCCCGTCATCATGACCGCTTAGAATAATTACACTCTCCCGCAAGGATATTTCGATGAAAAAACTATTGATACCGCATACATGGGTAGTAGGTTTGCTCGCTCTTTTACCGCTCGCATGTACCGTTGTTCCAGGCCGTAGTCAGGAGCCGGAAGCATGTGCGAAGACCAAATGCCTCTACCGCGATCCGTCGCTTTCTGCTGAGGAGCGCGCGCGCGACCTGGTCCAGCGCATGACTCTGGAAGAAAAGGTCTCCCAAACGGTCAACCATGCAAGCGCAATTCCGCGGCTGGGGATTCCAGAGTACGACTGGTGGAGCGAAGGACTGCACGGCGTAGCCCGCAATGGTGTCGCCAC
>JARLJJ010000425.1 GCA_031291275.1 Formivibrio sp. | reverse complement strand
TCATCGCCAGAATCAGTCAGGAAACCTTGGCAGAAATGATTGGTACGACGAGATCTCGTGTAAGCTTCTTCCTCAATCGCTTTCGCGATCTTGGATACATAGACTACAGCTCAGTCGGGATGCTGATTAATAGTTCACTGGTTAACATCGTGCTGCACGACTGATCGGCAGTCCTTTATCAAGGGAATGTACTTCAGTCAGCCGTGAATCCGGTGGCATCGGGAATCTCCCAATTAGCGTTGGCCATGATGCCGGGCTTGTGGATGGCGGTTCGTCAGCCTGTCGGGTTGTCGATCATGCTCCACGTTTACTTCCTGCAGCAGTGGTTTAGAGCAGATTCGGAAATGGTGTAGACCATGGGGCTTTTCCTCAGGGGCTAAAGCCCATTGATTTTATTGGCGTTTTTGCGGCACGGCTAAAGCCGTGCCCTTTCAAAACTGGTCTACACAAAATGCAAAAATGCTCTAATCTCTCCGATCCAGGTGCCGAAGATACTCTCTGCGAGTCGGCTGTACTGCGTAGCTTTGCGGGCGTTGATCTGGACCGTGCCGCAGCCCCCCGACGAGACCACTATTCTTCGCTTCCGCCGCCTGCTTGAGCAGCATGAACTGTGCGGCCAGATTCTGCACACGGTGAACCACTACCTGGCGAGCAAAGGCTTGTGTATCTCCACAGTCACCATCGTTTATGCCACGATCATCGCAGCTCCATCCTCCACGAAGAACAGCAAGAAGGAGTGCGATCCCGAGATGCATCAGACACGGAAAGGCAACCAGTGGTATTTCGGTGCCAAGGCGCATATCGGAGTGGGTAGCAAGTAAGGCATCGTGCACTCAGTGTGCACCTCCGCTGCCTCGGTGTCGGACGCACACATGCTGCCCGATCTGCTGCATGGCGCAGAGAGGAAGGTCTGGGGCGACTCAGGCTATCAGGGGCAAACGGAAACGATTCATGCCGCGGCCCGCTGGGCCGGGCCATCATCGTGATCATCGGCGCCATCGCCGAGTTGGAACGCAACCTGATCATCGAGCGGGTGCGCGCCGGCATGCGGCGCGCCCGGCTTGAAGGCCAGCACATCGGCCGAAATCCGCTGATACTGGACAACCTCGCCATCCAGCGCGATCGCAAGCGTGGACAGAGCCTTCGCCAGATCGCAAAAGGCCACCGCATCTCAACGGCCACAGTGCAACGTGTGCTTCGAATGCCGCCGACCAATGTCCAGGTCCTGGAAGCACTCGATAAATCAGCCTGAACTGGCCCTCTTTCGCCCTGTGACAAAAGAGGTCCCAAAACCCGTGCTGCAAACTCAATCAACGGATGGATCTACCGATCCGGCCGGCTGAAAAGGTACGCGTTCTGGCACAGTCGGACATCGAGAAATCGAGAGCGGACATGGTGTCGGGAGGGGTCGTGTATGAACGGAGGGCAATTCAATTTTGAAGCGCCTGCTTCGCTCAACCCTGGACGCTTTTCATTACCAATCGGTCTTTCAGCCCATAAATAATCCTCAATGAGTGCAGGTCTGTTTTCGTCAGTTGAGGACTAGTTTCCACCTTGTGCGTCATTCGCTTGGAACACCACCGGGACTTTGACCTTGGTGCGCTATCGGTAGTTGCCAATCAGAACGAAGGGCGCCCAGTAAAACGGGTGAGAATAACCGGCATCAGCCGCTGTGGACGTTGAACCCGTTTCTACTTGAAAGCCGCGGCTGCTTTCAGCGCCCGGCGCCGCAGATGCCCCGCGCAGGAATGCAATCTGCGCCTGGCGCAAC
>JARLJJ010000424.1 GCA_031291275.1 Formivibrio sp. | reverse complement strand
TGGCGGTTGCTGGCCGCATCGAGCGACACATTCACTCCCTGATCGGCCGAATCCAGCTTGAGCGCCGCCCGGGCCGAAGCGATGCGCACCGCGGCAACTTGCAGCGAAGGCCCCTTGTTCAACGCTTGGGCAATTAGCTGGTTCAACTGTTCGTCAGCGTAGCCGGTCCACCAGTGCGCCTCCGGCCAGCCGCTCTGCGCCAGTTTTATGTTTGCAGCAAGCTCAGTCCGCGTCACGTCCTGCTGTGCGAGGGTATATTGATCGGCGGGAATTTGGGCACAGCCGGCCAGACCCAGCAGCATGATGCTCAAGCAGCCCATGAAGCGGTTTTTTGAAAAGAACATAGTCAAAGAATCCTGTCGGTAAACAGTTAAACGCATCCTTGTTTCCTCCCGTTAGTCCATGGCGACATGGTCTACCTTGGTCGGTCCACCCTTGGCGGGCGTGCGGATCAGCAGCAGCAGCGGGATGACCAGCAAGGTCAGGATCAGCATCAGCCAGAAATCGTCGACGTAGGCGATCATGGTGGCTTGCCGGGTAATTTCCCCGTTGAGCGCCGCAATTCCCGCCTGGTTGCCCAGGTTATAGACCGAGGCAATGGCCGGATTCGAGAAGCCCGGATTGACATGGGTGATTTGCTCGACCAGCGAGGCATGCGCGACCTGGGTATTGCGTACCAGCAGGGTTTGCACCAGGGAAATGCCGATACTGCTGCCGATGTTGCGGATCAGGCTGTAGATGGCGGTGCCTTGTGCCCGCATATCTGACGCCAGGGTAGAGAAAGTGGACGTACTCAAGGGCACGAAAACCAGCCCCATGCCGATACCCTGAATCACGCCAGGCCAGACGATATGGTGCTCGGACAGCATCAGCGTGTACCCGCTCATCTGCCATAACGAAAAGGCCGTCACCAGAAACCCGATCAGCAGCAGCAAGCGGACATTCACCCGCCCGATCAGCCGGCCGACGATCACCATGGAAATCATGGTCCCGATCCCGCTTGGTGCGGTCACGAGGCCGGTAGTCGCCGCAGGATATTGCATCAGGTTCTGCAGGAAGGTCGGCGTCAATGCGCGTGTGGCAAACAGAACCAGCCCCACCACGAAGATGAACAACAATCCGGTTACGTAGTTCCGGTTTTTCAGCAGGCGGTAATCGAAAAAGGATTTTTCCGCAGGCGTGAAAACGGTATGGATGACAAAATAGACCACGCTCATCGCCAGCACGATCGCTTCCACCCAGGTTTCCATCGAGGCAAACCAGTCGTTCTGCTCACCGCGGTCCAGCAGCATCTGCAACGCCCCGATGGCCAGGCTCAGGGTAGCAAAACCAAACACATCGAATCCCATGCTGCGCTTGCCGGGAAGATGCCGGATGTATTTCCAGATGCCGTAAAACGCCATCGCCCCCACCGGCACATTGATGAAAAACACCCAGCGCCAGTCGTAGTTGTCGGTTAGCCAGCCCCCCAACGTTGGACCGAGAATCGGCCCGACCATCACGCCCATGCCCCACAAAGCCATGGCCGAGCCCTGTTTCTCTCGCGGGTTGATATCGAGCAGAACCGCTTGCGACAGGGGCACCAGGGCCGCGCCGAACACCCCCTGCAACAGGCGTGCCGCCACGATCTGGCCCAGCGATCCGGCCAGTCCGCACAATGCCGAAGCAAACGTGAAGCCGGCCACCGAAACCAGGAAAACGTTTTTTTGCCCGAACCGGTCACAGAGCCAACCGGTCAATGGCGTCGCAATGGCGGCCGCGACAATGTAAGAAGTGAGTACCCAGGTGATCTGATCCTGCGAGGCCGACAGGCTACCTTGCATATGCGGCAGGGCCACGTTGGCAATCGTGCTGTCGAGCGTCTGGATGATGGTGGCCAGCATGATTGAAATGGTAATCATGCGGCGGTTGATTCCCGTGCCTTGCTGGCCGGGGATCGAAGCCGTGGCGGAATTGCTCATACAGCGGACTCCGCGACCGCCTGCAACTGTTCGAGCAGTTCGGTGACTGCCAGCAGACGGTCCGCGTCGATATCCGCCAGCAAGTGGGTACGAAACGCCAGGGCCTCAGCCTTGACACTGGCATACAGCACATTGCCCGCGTCGGTCAGCACCACGTGCTTCACGCGCCGGTCGGTTGCCGACGGCTCGCGCACCACCAGGCCGGATTTCACCAGGCGATCGACCATGGCCACCATGGTCGCGCCTTCCACGCCCAGACGCAGCGCCAGTTCGCTCTGCGACAGCGGCTCTGCCGCCTTGGCCACCATTGCCACCGTCAACCAGCTGGCCTGGCTCAGGCCAAGATGCTTGAGCCGGCGATCCACCGCCAACCGCCATGCGCGTGCCGTGTTATGCAATGCATGCGAAAAACGTTCTTCCAGCGCGGGCAACATTAAAGCCACCTAATAATTAGTTATCTAATTATCAGGTTAGCACAAAATAAATTCGCTTGAAAATAGGCCTTTTTCACATATTGCGCGGCAGACTGCCCGGGAACATGTTCGGCCGATCCCCGTAGACCTTTTTTTGACAGCTCAAACAAAATGGTTGCGAATTGAATCATTGCCGAAGGAAAACGCTCCTGTCGCCGTGTTAGCGAAAATGAATCCCAAAATTAAGATTCCCCTAAGGAACAACTCTTAAGATCCCAATCATGAACGGTGCGCCTGACCATACCCGGCATCATGCGTCGACCCGCAGTAGCAGAATCCGTGGCATCACATTGGACGATACCGTGCATCAGAAAATGTCTTGGCTGAAAAAAGCTGCCCCCTGTCCGCAGGTTCGAGCCAAAAACAATCAGGAGCTATAACGATGAAATCATCAATCGCATTGTTCACCCCTCTTCTTTCCATTTTGCTGCTGGCAGGATGCGTTTCTGCCCCGATCGGCCCCACCGCCCTTGCTATGCCAGGAAAGAACAAGACCTTCGAACAGTTCCGCAGCGATGATGCCGAATGCCGGCAATATGCCGGGAGCCAGACTGGCGGCAAGGATGCCAACCAGGCATCGATAGATTCTGGCGTAACGAGTGCAGCGGTAGGAACCGCTCTCGGGGCACTCGCAGGTGCGGCGTTTGGCGGACACAATGGCGCGGCCGTCGGTGCCGGGGGTGGATTGCTCGTCGGCAGCCTGGCCGGAACCGGTGCGGCCCAGACTTCAGCACGAAGAACCCAACAGGCCTACGACAATGCCTATATCCAATGCATGTATGCCAAGGGAGAACAAGTGCCGGTACCAAGTAACATGACGCGTAGCCAAGTCACGGTCTCGCCTGCCTACATCGAACCTGACTACCCCAGTCCTGGAGAAGGCTGGGTCTGGGAATTTCATCCGCGCTTTGGCTGGGGCTGGCATCACCCTGACCGGAGTTGGCACAGAGGCTGGCGTTGATACTTTAAGGTGCCCAGCAACCAAACAGGACCTGAAATGCATTCTTGCCCAGGCAAAATTGCGAAGAAAACCAGGCCATTCCGGAGAGGGTTTTCACCATGCGATTGCTGTTGATTGAAGACGACCGAATGATCGGCGCCACAGTGCACGATTTGCTGAAGACGGACGGCTATGCGGTGGACTGGGTACGTGATGGCATCGCGGCGGAAATGGCACTGTGCAACCAGGAATACGACATCGTGCTGCTTGATCTCGGCTTGCCCCGCAAAGATGGTCTCGATGTACTGCGCTCCCTCCGGGCACGCAAACTGCGTACGCCCGTCATCATTGCCACGGCACGCGATGCCATTGCGCAGCGCGTTGCGGGTCTGGATGCAGGTGCCGACGATTATATTGTTAAGCCTTACGATGTCGACGAACTGCTCGCGCGCATTCGGGCTTTGTTGCGACGCAGCGCCGGTCGGGCGGAGCCCGTTTACGAGTACCAGAATGTCAGTATCAATCCTGGCACCAAGGAAGTACTGGTGGACCAACATCCGGTCATCCTGTCATCACGGGAGTGGGCCGTTCTGGAACCCCTGCTGGCCCGGCCCGGCATGATCCTGTCGCGCGCACAACTAGAAGAAAAGCTCTTCAGCTGGAATGACGAAATCAACAGCAATGCCGTCGAAGTTTATATCCACGGCTTGCGCAAAAAACTCGGTGCCAACCTGATCCAGAATGTGCGCGGCATGGGTTACCTGGTGCCCAAGGCGTAAGGGCTCTGCACATGGAACCAACCGTCTATTCGATCCGTCGCCGCTTGCTGGTACTGCTTGGCGTAGCCATATCAGTGGCCACTTTGGTTCAAGCCGGCATTTCCTACCGCGTGGCCCTGCGCGAAGTCGACGCTATCTCGGATTACCACATGATCCAGGAGGCCTATTCCGTGCGCCGCCGCGTATCGGAACCTGCTATGCCATCGGCAAAGCGTAGTCCAGTTGAAGGTGAGGATATCAGCTTCAAATTGCAAATCACCCCCCTGCCAGTCCCTGCGCCACACGCTGGAATTGGAGACAATCGCCAAGGAATTGGGCAGGACGTAACACCTGTTGCTCGCGGATTTTCGACACGACAGATCGATGGTAAGCCATTCCGTGTCTTCACTGTACATTCGCGAACCATGCTAATAGAAGTTATGCACGATATGAGCGTGCGTAG
>JARLJJ010000423.1 GCA_031291275.1 Formivibrio sp. | reverse complement strand
TTGAATTTTCCCGATCTCGCGAAAGATCTCGATCTGTACCTTGCTCGGATGGCGGAGAACCAGGTCACGCATGCCTTGTGCGTGGGTGTGGACCTGGAAAATCTGCCTCAAGTTTTTGCCCTGGCCGAAGAACATGAAAACCTGTTTGCTTCGGTGGGCGTGCACCCGAGCCACGAAGAAGGGGAAGAGCCGACCGTCGAGCGCTTGGTCGAGCTGGCGCAATGGCAAAAAGTGGTGGCGATCGGCGAAACCGGTCTCGATTATTACTGGCACAAGGATCAGCCCGAATGGCAACGCGAGCGTTTTCGCGTGCACATCCGCGCCGCTAGGCAGACCGGCCTGCCCTTGATTATCCATACCCGCGAATCGGCCGCCGATACCTTGCGCATCCTGGCGGAAGAAGGCGCGAACGAGGTTGACGGGGTGATGCATTGTTTTACCGAGTCGTGGGAAGTGGCGGAGCAAGCGTTGGCGCTGGGGTTTTATATTTCATTCTCCGGCGTGGTGACTTTCAAGAGCGCCATTGCTTTACAGGAAGTGGCGCTAAAGGTGCCGCTGGATCGCTTGCTTATCGAGACCGATGCTCCCTACCTGGCGCCGGTGCCGTTCCGAGGCAAGTTGAATCATCCCGCGCTGGTGCGGCATGTGGCAGAACACATTGCCAATCTGCGTGATATGCCATTGCATGAGCTGGCTCGGGCCAGCACCGACAATTTTTTCCGTTTGTTTGCCCGTGCCGGGCAAGCTGATCGTGAGTAAGCGAGCTTCGTGTGAACCCTAATGTACTGATGCTGTTGGGGGTGACGTTGGTCTGGGGGACGACGTTCCCTTTGCTTAAAGCCATTGCAGTCGATCTTAGTGGCGTTGAAATTTCAGCCATACGTTTTGTGCTGGCCGCGGTTTGCCTGCTGCCATTTTTGCGCAAGACATCGCGCGCAGTATGGCGCGACGGCGCCTTGCTGGGCGGATTTGCATTGATATCTTATGTGGCCCAGGCATATGGTTTGCAGCATATTTCCTCCAATCGAAGTGCATTTCTAACCAGTCTGAATGTGTTGATGGTGCCGTTGTTGGGTTTTGTGTTCGGGCGCGGGCTTTCCTGGAATGCGCTGGTTGCAGCGCTATTGGCTTGCCTGGGGATTGGTTTGATGTCCTGGGAGGGCGGTGGCAATCTGCGGGGTGATAGCGCAACGGTGCTTAGTGCATTGGCCTATGCGCTCTATGTGATTTTTTTGTCGCAACGCGCTGGCCGACATGATTCGAGGCAATTGGCAGCCACGCAAATTACGCTGATGGCAGTATTCGGCTGCGTCTGGATGGTGGCAAGTGCGGATACCCGCACGCTGGTCAGCCTACCGGTAAGGATGCTTTCTCATCTTCCAGCCTTGATCTATTTGGGCGTGGTGGCCAGTGCCGGGATGCTGTTTTTGCAGGCGTTGGCGCAACGGCATGTCTCGGCAGAAAAAGCGGCGATTGTGTATGCCATGGAACCTGTTTTTGCCGCACTCTTTGGCTGGTTGTGGTTGAGCGAATCGCTTGGCGTGCGCGGTGCTTTGGGTGGTGTACTCGTTGTCATGGCCATGATATTGAGCGAATTGCGCACGGCATCTGCCGTTTGCACGCAAGACTGACCCTATATTGGTCACGCCGAAGCCTGAATCCGGCCTGTGCTAAAATTCCCGATAATTTGATCTGCGCCATGGCGCTTGGAGACTGCGGATGTCCGGCAACACGTTTGGCCACCTGTTTACTGTCACGTCTTTTGGCGAATCGCATGGCCCGGCGATTGGCTGCGTCGTCGATGGCTGTCCGCCTGGACTGGCAATCAGTGCAGAAGAAATCCAAATCGAACTCGATCGACGCAAACCAGGCACTAGCAGGCATGTGACCCAGCGCAAGGAATCCGATTCGGTCGAGATTCTCTCCGGCGTATTCGAGGGCAAGACCACCGGCACACCGATTGCGCTGCTGATTCGCAACGAAGACCAGCGCAGCAAGGATTACGGCAAAATCGCCGAAACCTTCCGCCCCGGGCATGCCGACTACACCTACTGGCAAAAATACGGCATCCGCGACTATCGCGGTGGCGGGCGCTCGTCGGCGCGTGAAACCGCGGTGCGCGTGGCGGCCGGCGCGATCGCCAAAAAGTGGTTGAAGGAAAAATTCGGTATCGCCATTCGTGGCTATATGTGCCAGATGGGCGAAATCGAAATCCCGTTCAAGAGTTGGGATGACGTTCGCCAGAATGCCTTTTTCGCGCCAAATCAGGAAATCGTCCCGCAACTTGAAGGCTATCTCGACCTGATCCGCAGCCAGCGCGATTCGATTGGCGCCAAAATCAGCGTCGTTGCCGAGGGCGTGCCGGTCGGCTGGGGCGAGCCGGTGTATGACCGGCTCGATGCCGAGATCGCTTACGCCATGATGGGCATCAATGCCGTGAAGGGCGTCGAAATCGGCGCAGGATTCAAGAGCGTTACGCAGCGCGGTTCTCAACATTGCGACGAAATCACTCCGCAGGGTTTTGCTACCAATAATGCGGGAGGCATCCTTGGCGGGATTTCTTCCGGGCAGGATATTCTGGTCAACATCGCGGTCAAGCCGACGCCAAGTATTGCGCAGGAGCGCCACTCGGTCGACAAGGATGGCAACGCGGTGCTGATGGCGACCACCGGCCGCCACGATCCGTGTGTTGCGATCCGCGCCACGCCGATTGCCGAGGCGATGCTTGCGCTTGTGCTGATTGACCATGCGCTGCGTCAGCGTGCGCAGTGTGGCGATGTCATTACCGCTACGCCGAAGATTCCAGGGCAAATTGCCTGATGCTGTGGGTGCAAGATGCAGCCCCTTGGAAAAACATCTCATTGCCATCGGGGGGCGGACTTCTGGTGCTGACGGGGTTTATCCTCTGGATGGCGTTGACCGGCGAGAAATGGGTGTGGATTCTCGACGGCGCGAATCTGTTGTTTCACGAAGCGGGCCATCCCATCTTTGGACTATTGTCTGAGCGGCTGATGGTTTACGGTGGCACGCTGGGCCAACTGGTTTTCCCCACCATTGTGTGGTGGAAGTTTCAACGGCAGCGCGAAGTGGCAGGAACCTATGTTAGTGCGCTCTGGTTCGGAGAAAACTGGCTCAATATCGGCCGCTACATGGCCGATGCCCGGGCGCAAGTATTACCTCTGGTGGGCAATGGGGACCGTATCCATGACTGGAACGAAATACTTGTTCGGTGGGGACTGCTCAATGCCGATACTGCACTGGGTGGTCTGGTGCGATTCATGGCGCTGATAGGCATTCTTGCCGCCACCGGCTGGCTGATCTGGCGCTGGTGCAACCCGCAGGAAAACAGGAGCTCTGGGAGATATGACCCCCGATCAGTACTGTGAAAACAAGGCCGCGAAAAGCGGCTCCAGTTTCTACTCCAGCTTCCGCTTCCTGCCGGAACCGAAGCGGCTGGCGATCACCGCGCTGTATGCGTTTTGCCGTGAAGTCGATGATGTCGTCGATGAAACGCACGACGAAAATGTCGCGCGTACCACGCTCAACTGGTGGCGCGCCGAAATCGACAACCTCTTCGCCGGTGGCCCACAACATCCGGTGACGCGCGCGCTGCTGCCGGCGATCAAGGCCTACGATCTGCAACGCGAGCTGTTCCTCGAAATCATCGACGGCATGGAGATGGATCTCGACATCCCACGCTATACCGGCTTCAAGGAGCTGCAGCTTTACTGCTACCGCGTAGCCTCGGTGGTTGGCCAGCTCTCGGCGCAGATTTTCGGCTACACCGATCGCAAGACACTGAAGTACGCGCACGATCTGGGGCTGGCGTTCCAGCTGACCAACATCATTCGCGACGTGGGCGAGGACGTGCGCCGCGGCCGCATCTACATCCCGGTCGACGAGCTGCAGCGCTTCAATGTTACGGCCGACGATCTGTTCAGTCTGAAGGAAACCGACAATTTCCGTGCGCTGATGGAATTCCAGATCGAGCGTGCTGAACACTACTATGCACAGGCGCTGGCCGAGCTGCCCGTCGCTGATCGCAAGGCGCAACGCTGCGGTCTGGTGATGGCGGCGATCTACCGTGCCACGCTCGACGAAATCAAGCGTGACGGCGCCGGCAAGGTGCTGAACCAGCGTCTGTCCCTGGGCAAGCTGCGCAAGGTCTGGCTGGCGTGGAAAACCTGGTTTTTTGCCTGATCTCATGAAACCTAAAATTGCCATCCTTGGTGGTGGTTATGCCGGCATGGCTGCCTCAGTGGAGCTGGCTGCTGCCGATCACGCTGTCACAGTGTTTGAAGCGGGCAAGGTGCTGGGTGGCCGGGCGCGCAAGGTGGTGCTTGACGGGCGCGAGGTCGATAACGGCCAGCACCTGGTGATCGGCGCATATGGCGAACTATTGCGCTTGATGCAGTTGGCGGGTGTAGAACCCGATACGGTCTTTCTGCGCCAGCCACTGGAACTCGTGGTTGAGCCGGGTTTCCGGCTGGCTTGTCCAAAACTGCCGGCACCGTTGCATCTGGCTGCGGGTTTATTGGGCGCGCGTGGTCTGGGTGTGGTTGCACGCTGGCGGTTGATTCGGACAATCCGTGCCACACAAGCGGCCAACTGGCTGTTGCCTGTGGATTGCACTGTGGCGCAGTGGCTAACCGAGCAGCGCCAACCGGTCAGTCTGATTACCCGTTTCTGGCAGCCGCTCACGGTGGCTGCGCTCAATACCCCGATTGAAAAAGCTTCGGCGCAGGTGCTGCTGAATGTGCTGCGCGATAGTCTCGGTGGCGCGCGCGCGGCTTCCGATCTTCTGTTCCCCCGGGTGGATTTCTCCGCACTCTTCCCTGAAGCCGCAGCACGCTGGGTGGAAAGTCACGGTGGCGAAGTGCGTTTGGGCGTAATGGTGAAAAGCCTGCGCCGCACTGAGTCCGGCTGGCAGGTGGGCGCGAGCGAAGAGCGTTACGGTGCCGTGATCTGCGCTTTGCCGCCGCATCGTGCCGGCATGGCGCTGCACGATTTGCCTCAACTGGCGGCATTGGCGCAACAACTCGAGCAATGGGAATACCAGCCAATTGTCACGGTCTACCTGCAATATGAACCTGCCGTGCGCCTGCCGCGCCCGATGACTGGACTGGCCGATTCGCCGGCACAATGGGTATTTGATCGCAGTTACAGCCACGCGACGCCGGGCTTGATTGCGGTGGTGATTTCGGCGGAGGGCGAACATACGCAATGGTCGCGCGAGACCCTGATCGCGGCGGTGGAGAGCGAGCTGCATTTGCGCTTGCATCTGCCGGTGCAAGCGCAGTGGCGCGGCATGATCGCGGAAAAGCGCGCCACCTTTGCCTGCGTGCCGGGCATGCAGCGCCCGGTGAATCGAACGGGTGAAGCGGGCCTGTGGCTGGCCGGCGATTACACTGCCGGCAACGATTACGATTACCCAGCCACGCTGGAAGGCGCGGTGCGCAGCGGCGTGGCTGCGGCGCGCGCATTACTGGAGTCGATGCATGAATGACTGGAAAAACTACGCAGCACCGGCCGATGTGTTTCGCGACCGGGTGATCCTGGTCACGGGTGCGGCCCAAGGTTTGGGTGAAACGGCAGCCAAAGCGTTGGCTCAACAGGGTGCGACAGTCATTCTGCTTGATCGCAACGAGAAAAAACTTGGCAAGGTCTACGACGGGATCGAAGCAGCGGGCGGTCCCCTCCCGGCAGAAGCACCGCTCGATTTTTCCACAGCAGGTGAAGTGGAAATCGGCCGCTTGGCAGTGTTGATCGACAATGAATTTGGCCGGCTTGATGGCATCCTGCATGCCGCTAATGGTTTCACGCATCTGTCACCACTTGCGAACCAGACGTTGGATGAGTGGACGGAGATGTTCCGTGTCAATGTTGCCGTACCGTTCGCACTAACCCGTGCTTTGTTTCCCTTGCTGGCGCAATCGCCGGATGCTGCTGTGCTAGTGCTTGGTGAAACGCATGCACTGGCACCTAAAGCTTTCTGGGGCGGTTATAGCGTGAGCAAGATTGGTCAGAAAAACTGGGTCGAGATCGCCGCGGACGAGTGGGATAACTTGCCGAATTTGCGTATCAATTTGCTGATACCCGGGCCAATTCAATCCCCGTTTCGTCTGGCAACCCATCCGGCGGAATCGAAAGATGGACTTCCTTCGGCTGAGCGCCTGGTGCCTGCTTTCTTGCATTGGTTAGGGCCGGAAAGTCGAGGGCGGAGTGGCGAAGTATTGTATTTTTCCGACATTGTAATGAATTGATTTTGAAGGCTTTATCCTTTTCATGTTTATGGGTAAACTCGCTTTCGGCATTATTATGAAACGACGTTTTGATTTAAATGGCGTTTCCTGATTCATTGGCCAGAGAATACACATGACAAGGAGAGGGGAAATGATCAAAAAATTCATAGTCTTGGCAGGGGGTCGTAGGATTGCTTGCTGGCTGTGCGACGCAATCGTCAGTGGAGATGCGTAATCCTCCAGGCGGAAAGATTGCGCAAAAAATTGATGGCTTTAGCGGAAAGGTCACTTGGCAGATCGTGCAAGCTGATGCGGGTGCCTGCCAAAAATTTGTTTCTTTGTTTGATAAACAACCGGAAATTCTGAAATATTCCGTTGACTGTTGGACCGATGCGGATAACGAATCTGCGGCTTTGCCCGTCAAGATTGCGATGAAGCAGAAGGATTCAGGCAAAGATGTGACCCTGGAAACTGCCAGCCCCGCAGCGTGTGCTGATGCGGTTCAAGTGGTGGGCAGCCTTGGCGCTTATACACTCATAGGACAATGTCCCGCTGTTCCTGAGAAAAAATAAGGCTGACGATTCGATTGAACAAGGCGGCTTCGGCCGCCTTTTTTATTGATCGCACGGCTGCATTGGCGTCCCGATACAAACGGACTGGCGAGTTTTCTTGCTTGGTACGTAGTGCGAAGTGATGAAAATAAAATTGCCGGGCTTGAAATGCAAGATGACATTTGTTTCTGTGCAAGTTGCCGAAGATGGGCATGGGCAAGTCAGATCGGGCTGTGTTAGCGTATGACGTTCATACTAGGCTTGATCAGAAACCTGAACTGGACGGAACTTGGATGCCCATTCACAAAGTGTTTTACCAGACGCCTCCCTTCCGTTCAACGCGATCCAGAAGACAGAATTCATGCCTGACGACATAACAAGATAAAAGATACGATGAGCGCCTATTTTATTTCTACAACGATTCTGCTTTTGCTGGTGACGGATCCAGTGGGTGGATTTCCCGTGTATGTCTCTCTGCTGAAAAATGTGCCCCGGGAGCGCAAGCTCAAGGTGATCCTGCGCGAGACTGGCGTGGCTTCTTTAGTGCTATTGGCGTTCATGTTTTTCGGGCGTGGATTTCTTGCCATCATGCATCTTTCGGAAACATCGCTCGGAATCGCAGGTGGTGTGGTGTTGTTTCTGATTGCCTTGCGGATGATTTTTCCGCATCCCGATGGGGTGATGGGCGAAACATTGGAAAAAGAACCCTTTATCGTGCCTTTGGCCATCCCGTTGATTGCCGGACCTTCGGCTCTGGCGACGGTTCTCCTGCTGGTTGCTCGCGGCCCAGACAAAGTGCCTGAGATTTTTGGTGCGCTGGCCGTGACGATGGGTGTAACGGTCCTGACACTTTTTTTCGCCGAACGCATCAGTCAGTTCGTGGGAGAGTCGGTCACCAAAGCGTTTGAGCGACTGATGGGTTTAATATTGACCGCAATTGCAATTGAAATGCTGTTGTCTGGTATTCAGAGCTATGTGGTGCAGTTGAAACAGGTGATTTCGTAATGCGTCGATCCCGCGGGACGATGTGGGTAACTCTTGATGTAGGCGAGGATGGCCATGTCTGAAGTAAGAAGATCAGAGGAAGAAGTTGTCCCGGAAGCGCCGGCGTTGATGCAACGCATACGTTTGCCGTTGATGATCAGCGCTCTGGTGATAGGGTTGATCGTATTTTTGCTTCTTGGCATCGTGCTGGGTAAGGCCAAGCTGACTCTTGAACGTAAACAATTTGCCGAGCAAACGCTGTTGTTCAAAAAACAACTGGCTGAGGTCGAGAATGAAAAAAGAGTTTTTGAAGTCAAGGCAGAAGGTTTGAAGAAAGTAATCGACCAGCAAAAAGACCAAATCGGAGCATTGGAGTGCAAGCTGGAAGAAGCATCTCCTGTTTTCCCGAAAACGGCTTCAAAGCAGGCTTCTGCGGCTGCAGGTTCATTACCAGTCAAGGCCGTAGCCTCGGAGCCGAAGAAGCGGGAATATGTGCGATTCGGAAATGTGGATTGCGCTTTGACGACGGGGAAAGGTGGAAGTATTAGTTGGAAAGCCTGTTTGCGTGAAGGTCTGCCTTCGCCTGCCTCGGCTGCTTTGAAGGGCGAATAAATGCGTTGCACGCGCAGTCATGCTTGATGGAATGACTGCGTTTCAGGAGGAACCATGGCCAAGCTGCAAATTGGTTGGAGTAACGATTACAGCTTGGGTCTTGATGATGTGGATATTCAGCATCAGTCATTGTTTATAATCATCAACAAGACTTGGAAAGCGATTGCTGAGCAATCGGATTGCCAGCAAATTTTACTGCTTGTTGATGAGTTGGAAACCTATACGCGGGCTCATTTCGACGCAGAAGAAGCCTTTATGCGAGAGAGTGGTTTCCCTGAAATTGACGAGCACGCAACGTCTCATCAGCGTTTCATCGCGCGAATTACTGCTGAAAGGGTTGCAGTGCTTGCCGGTAGAGCGCTCTCGCTGGATTCCACGTATTTTCTTAGATGTTGGCTGGTCGATCATATTCTGGTGGCAGATAAGAGCTATGCCGATTTCACCCGGCGCAACGGAATGGGCTCTGTGCTCAGGCGTTTCTTTAGGCGCTTCTGATGGAATCAAAAACGGGCGCCGTGGCGCCCGTTGTGCTGGATAGTCGTTGCTTAGACACCTGCTTGGATATCTTTCACTGCCTGGTAAACGATCTGGTACAACTCGTCGATATGCTCCAGCTCCAGGCAGGAGAATGCCACGCGCAGATCGGTTTCACCCAAGGCGATCGTACCCACTTGGTATTCGTTCAAGAGGCGTTGGCGCACGGCCTCAGCGCTGGCACCCTTGAGCTTCAGGCACATGAAGTAACCGGAGTTGAACGGATAGTAATCCCAGGCATCGCCAAAATTGCCGGAATCAAGCAATGCCTTCACCTTGTTGGCGCGTGCCTTCATGATCTCGTGCTTTTCGGCGCATTGGGCTTCGAAGCGCGGATCCTGCAAGGCCTTGAGTACGAAGGTCTGGCTCGGATGCGGGCCGCTGGAGATCGTGGCGCGGATGATGCCCATGGTCTTTTGTTCCAGCGCGGCCAATACTTTGTCGGACGCGTGGGCATAGGTGATGAACCCGACGCGGAAGCCCCAGACGAATTCTTCCTTGGTGGCGCCGTCAACTTTTACTGCGAGCAGGTTGGGCGAGATGCCGGCGAGCTTGCCGAACAGCGATTCGGTCAGGCTATCTTCAAAAAAGAGGCCAAAGTAGGCATCGTCGGTCACGACCACGAGTTTCATACCGGCATCGGCAACTTCTTTCAGTGCCGCGACAATTTCATCGCCTTCTGCAACCGTCGGTGTGTAGCCGGTCGGATTGTTCGGGAAGTTGAGCAATACCACCGCTTTTTTCTTGCCAGCGGCGAGCTGCGCCAGTAAAGCTGCCTTCATGCCGCTGCTGTTGAACTTGCCTCGGGCATCGTATAGCTCGAAGTAGACCATCTCGGCGCCACGACGCACGGCGAAGGTCAGTTCGTAGTTTTCCCAGTTTTTGTCCGGTACGATCAGCGGAGTGCCTGCTTCGGCAAACAGATCCGAGACGATGCTGATCCCGTGGGTCAGTGCATTGGTGACAATCGGATTGCCGTAGGACTTGCCGGCAAGGCTCGGGTTGTCTTTGAGCATTTTGCTGCGCCATGCGGTGCGCAGTTCCGGCTTGCCGGCGGGCGGGGCATACGGGTAGATATCTTTCGGAGCATAGGCCGACAGGGTTTCCTGGATCAGCCCGAGATGCATCGGGATGCCCTTTTCCGTAGCAATGCCGATGGTCGCATTGAATTTCTTGGCTTTCTGGCCCGCTTCTGCCGATTGCGACAGGATGCCTTCCTTGGGGAAGTAAATCGCACGACCCAGATCGGAAAGCATTTCCAGAACCGGGGCCGCTTCTTGTTGCAGCGTGGCATTCAGTTGTTGCGCGAGAGCATGCATGGCTTGAGACCGTGTCGTTAAGGATGGCGCGATTTTACTCTTGCCGCCCTAAGCTGAGAACCATTGTTCAGACTGTGCGTCGGGAAAAATCACGCGGACGCAGACCCAATAGCGCCAGTGTGCCGAAATAGGCCACTACCCCGCCGCACACCAAGCCCGATAAGCGCAAGCAGCGCAGGGCCATGCCCCCGCTATCCCATGCGGGCATGACTTGCATCAGTCCCCAGAGCACGGCGGCCATTACGATAACCGCGGTAAGCAATTTGAGCATAAAGCGGTGCCAGCCAGGCTGGGGGATGAAGATGCCATGACGGCGCAATTGGCGATAAAGCAGGCTGGCGTTGACGCAGGCGCCCAGTCCGATGGCGAGTGCCAGACCCGCGTGACGCAGGTGCCAGATAAATGCCAGGTTCATTAGCTGTGTGGCGGCAAGGGTAAACAGGGCAATCTTGACCGGCGTGCGGATGTTCTGACGCGCATAGAAGCCCGGCGCCAGCACTTTGACCAGGATCAGTCCGAGCAGTCCGACCGAATAGGCAATCAGTGCTTGCTGGGTCATCAACGCATCGTGTGCGCCAAACTTGCCGTACTGAAACAAAGTTGCGACCAGTGGCTGGGAAATGACCGCCAGTGCCACGGACGAAGGCAGTGCCAGAATCAGGCAAAGACGCAAACCCCAATCAAGCAGGCGTGAATATTCGGTATGGTCATCGCTGGCGTGGCTGCGTGCCAGCGATGGCAGCAGGATCGTGCCAAGTGCCACGCCAAGCACGCCTGTGGGGAACTCCATCAGGCGGTCAGCGTAATACATCCACGAGACGCTGCCGGAAACCAGGAACGAAGCAAATATCGTGTTGATAATCAACGATACCTGACTAACGGAAACCCCTAGGATAGCTGGTCCCATTTGCTTCATCACTCGCCAGACACCCGCATCCTTGAAATTCAAATGAGGGCGTACCAGCATGCCGATTTTCTTCAGATGGGGAAGCTGGAACGCCAATTGCGCCAAACCGCCGGCAGCAACGGCCCAAGCAAGTGCCAGTACCGGCGGGTGAAAGTAGGGCGCCAAAAACAGGGCAAAAATAATAAAGGAAATATTCAGCAGGGTAGGTACGAAGGCCGGAATCGAAAACTTATTCCAGGTATTCAGGATCGAGCCGGCCAACGAAGCCAGGGAGATGAACAGGATGTAGGGAAACGTGATACGCAGCAGGCTGACCGTGAGCGTGAATTTTTCCGGGGTGTTGGCAAAGCCAGGGGCCGAGATCCAGATGATGGCCGGTGCGGCGATCATGCCCAGTGCGCTGACCACAAAGAGCGCCAGGGCGAGCAGGCCGCAGACGTCGGCCACAAAGACCCGGGTGGCATCGTCTCCTTCGCGATTGCGATACTCGGCCAAAATGGGCACGAAAGCTTGCGAGAAAGCCCCTTCGGCAAAGATGCGGCGCAGCAGATTGGGCAGCTTGAAGGCTACAAAAAAAGCGTCGGTAGCAAACCCCGCGCCAAAAATACGCGCTACGATGGCATCGCGGGCGAAACCCAGAATACGGGAAACCAACGTCATCGAGCTGACTTGTGCCAGCGATTTAAGAAGATTCATAACAGTGCAAAGATCCTGCCGGGATGGTCAGTTGCCATTCCGAATTAAAAAAAGAAATCAGAGAGGTCCAGTGAGGCCGAAGATACCTTTCGGTTCTGGAAGGTGCGTAGTTTACGCTGAGCGGATCATATCGTCTGCCCGAGTATCTCGCGCGCCTTTTGCAGGCAGGGACTGGCGATGCTGGCCCCGGAACGTGATTCACGCAGGGCCATGTTCCAATGAGCCAGCGCTGCCCGCATGGCGGTCGGGTTATCGACGGTTGCGATTTCCTGCTGCAGCTTGGCTGCCATCAAGCCAAGATGTTGCTGGCTGATCTCGATCAGATAGGCTTTGGTGCGGGTCAGACGGACAGGATCAAGTGGGATTTCCTGGATTGTTTCAGTAGGCGCTGTTGGAGGCGGTGTTGTCGGGACTTCGGGTGTTGGGGCTGCGGCTTGATCACCAATGAAATGGTTATCGCGTAATTCTGTGATAAGTGGCTGCAGATCCTGCGCTGAAATCAGCTGGGTGAGTGCGCCCAGCGTGCGTTCACCATCGAGCATGATCAGAAGTTGCCGAGCTTTCGGGCGCAAGCCATGTCGGCGGTCAGCCAGCTCTTCAATTGCTTTTTCCGTCTTGAAGAAAATGGCCTGATTCCAGTCGACGGTCATATCCATGCTGCACTCAGTTTTCGGGAACGGAGCCGAGCTTACGGCAGACATGTTGCTGTTTTGTGAAGGTGGAGCCGATTCCCTAATCTTATGTGTGAATTGTTGGAATGGAATACCTTCTTTGCGACAGTCTGTTCGCGCAGAATGAACTTACCTGGGTGCTGAGGCCGTCGCGGGAGCTGAGGCAGTGGGTAGGTAAAGCGGGCCCTTGTAACCGCAAGCGCCAAGCAGAAGACCAGCCAGAAGGGGAATAACAAGCAGTGAGCGCATTGGGATGAGTTCGGTGGCAAAATGATTGCTTATTTTACACAGGATCAGAGCCTCATGACCGAATCCGAATTCCTTGAATTGACCGATGCCGTATTTTCCCGCATCGAAAACACTTTGGATGAAAGCGGACTGGATGCCGAGCCAATGCGTTCTGGCAATGTGTTGGAGATCGAACTGGCCGATGGCAGCAAGGTGATTGTCAATCGCCACACCTTCAATCAGGAGTTGTGGATTGCAGCGAAAAGCGGGGGGTTCCATTACCGCTTGCAAGAGGGTATCTGGTGCAATACCCGCGATAAAGGCGAGTTTTTTGCCGATCTGGCTTCGGCACTGACTGCCCAGTCGGGCGAACCTTTTGCATTCTGAGTGATCCGATGGAATTTCATGGGTTGGGCTGGCTGGCTGGTCTGTTTGGTTCGGCTTTTGTGTCGGCCACGATCTTGCCTGGCAATTCAGAAGCCGCACTACTGGCGCTGTTGCATTTTCAGCCTCAATCGGCTGTCGTCGCAGTGCTCGTGGCGACGCTGGGAAATGTGCTTGGGGGATTGACCACGGTTTGGATGGGGCGGCGCTTGCCGGTGGCCCCGGAGGGCAGGGCGGTGAATCTGGCTCGGCGCTTCGGGCCGGTGAGCCTGTTGCTGAGCTGGCTGCCGCTGGTGGGCGATGCTTTGTGTGGTGTCGCCGGTTGGCTGCGCTGGCCTTTATCTCCAGTTGTCCTGTGGATCACGCTAGGCAAGGCGCTGCGTTATGCTTTGCTGGCTGCGCTTTCACTTCACTATTTTTAAATCCGGAGAACACATGCGTAAAGTTTTCTCTGTCTTGTTGGTCTTCTTTTTTTGCATGCAGACCAGTTGGGCCGACAATCTGCCCAATCTGGGCGGTGACACTGCGCAGCAGATATTGACTCCCGCGCAGGAGCGCGAGATCGGCGAGGGCGCCATGCGCGAAATTCGCCGGAGCGGTGAACTCGCCGAAGACCCCGAGGTTGTAGCTTATCTCAATCGTCTAGGCACGCGGCTGGTTGAAGCGGCTGGGGTGAGCGATAGCCATTTTACTTTCTTCCCTGTTCTCGATAGTACGATCAATGCCTTTGCCATACCGGGCGGTTTTGTGGGCGTGCATACCGGAGTGATCGTGATGGCCCAGCATGAATCGGAGCTGGCCAGTGTCATGGCGCACGAAATTGCCCACGTGTCGCAGCATCATCTGGCGCGAATGATCGATGGAACGCGCCTCAATCCCTTGATCTCTCTGGCTTCCTTGGGCGTGGCTATCCTGGCTGCCCATGCCGGCAGTGGCGATGCAGCTGCAGCTGCCATGACCGCGGGTATGGGATACAACATCCAGAAACAGCTCGATTTTACCTACGCCTTCGAACAGGAAGCCGACCGCATCGGCATGCAGACCTTGACGCGCGCCGGGTTCGATCCGGCGGCCATGCCGACGTTCTTTGAGCGCTTGCAGAAGGTTAACCGGCTGGAGGAATCCAATGCCCCGGAATTTTTGCGTACCCACCCGGTGACTTTCAAGCGGATTGCTGACGCACAGGCTAGGTTGAAGGGGGTGCCCTACCGTCAGACACCGGATTCGACAGATTTTCTGTTTGTGCGGGAAAAAGCCCGCGGCCTGCAGATGAAGCCGGCTGACGCAGTTGATTTCTACCGGAAGACATTGGCAGAAAAACGTTACTCAAATGAGGCTGCACATCGTTATGGTCTGGCGCATGCCTTGTATCTGGCGGGTGACTATGACAGTGCATGGCAAGCGTTGCAACAAGCGAAGTCCGCGTTAGGCACGGCGGGACACCCGGCACTGGAATTTTTGGCTGGCAGTATCCGGCTGGCACAAGGGCGAAGCGCCGAGGCTGTGGCAATTTTCCAGCAAGCAATGGGGCGTTTCCCCGCGAGCCGAGCGCTGGTTTATGGACTGATTGATGCGCAGACCGCAGCGGCTCAATATGACAAGGCCTTGGCTGTAATTACGGATAGTCTTTCGCTGTATCCAGGCGATGCCAATTTCTATCAACGGGCTGCGCGGATATACACGAAGCAAGGCTTGCCCATGCAAGGGCACAAGGCGCAGGGGGAATACTATGTCCGTCTGCAGGAATATGGGCCGGCAATAGAGCAATTCAAACTTGCGCTTAATCAGCCCGGTGGGGATTTCTACTTGTTGTCATCGATTGAAGCCCGGCTGCGTGAGATTGAGGGGCAATATGGCAAGGAAGGTAAAGCTAAAGAGATGCCATGAGCTGAACAGCAAGGGATGCGAAGACTTTCTGATTGAACTTCAGCAGGTGAATTTTGCATGTGCTCTGAATGAGTGAGTGCCTTTCCCAAAGTGTTTGTTTTTCGGTTGATACCAGCACACGGTGCTTTCACAGGCTATAAAGACAGTTCAATGCATTGTTATTTTGAAATAGGAGATATTGCCATGTCAGACGCTTCAAATTTACTGGACCAATCCCAAGCCATTCTTCAAGAAACTGACAAATTGCTGAGTGAAGCCAATTTGGCGGTTGGCAAAGAGGCCGATGCCTTATATGCCCGCGTCGCCGCAGGTTTGCGTGACGCCAAGGAAAAACTGATGTCGGCCGAACGTACTGCGGTGGAAAAGGCCAAGTTGGCTGCCGAGGCGACGGATGGTTATGTGCATGAACACCCGTGGCAAGCGGTCGGTGTGGCAGCCGCAGTTGGCGTGCTGATCGGCATGTTGATTTCGCGACGCTGAAATGAGCTTGAGCGCAATTTTTGATGGGATGCGTCGCGTTGCCATCACGACAGCCGGGCTGGGTAGCAATCGTCTGGAGTTGCTGGGCATCGAGATGCAGGAAGAGCTGGAACGCCAGACCGGAAATCTGGTCTGGCTGTTGGCGGCGTTCGTACTCGGCGGTCTGGCTTTGCTGCTGGTGTCGATTTTATTGTTGATTGTGCTGTGGGATACGCAACGGGTAGCCGTGGCTGTTGGCTTGGCGTTGCTGTACAGCGTTCTCTCGTTTGTTTGCGTGCAAGTTCTGCGGCGACGCATGCGCGATGCGCCGACCCCCTTTGCCCTGACGGCCGAAGAGTTCAAACGTGACCGTGCTGCATTGCAGGGGCGTGCCGGAGAGACTCCATGATCCGGCGAAAACTGAAACGCGATTTGCGCAAAGAGCTGCTTCTGCTGCAATCAGAGCAATATCGTCGCGGACTGGCGCAGGATTTACGCTTGTTTGCCCCGTTGTGGCAAGGCCCCAAGCCTGCCACGGAAGGCGAGCATGGGAGCTCGGTCTGGTTGAACAGAATCCCCTTGTTGGCTGCAGTATTGCTTCCCAAGCGCTGGCGTAAATTATTGGCTTTGGGGCTGGCAATAGGCAAAGTCGCACTGGTTTTTTCAAAGCAACCGCACTGAATCCGACCGGTTGATCAGTTGCCGGGGTTTCCTGTTTTTCTCTTCAAAATATCCAGGTAAATCTGTGGGTCTGGTGCGGTGTTTTGTCGTTGCGCCTGCCAGATCATCTCCGCCAGCCCATCCAGCATTTCGTGCTTTGCGGCATGCTCGCTTCCCAGCTTTTGGCATAACAGTTGATACAAGGCACGTATGCCCGCTGGCTGATCAATGGAGAGCTGTTCTTCAATGGCCAGATGCATGCCAATGTGCAGAAAGGGGTTGGTTTCTCCCTGTTCCGGGCGCCAGTCATGGTCCAATTGCGATTCGTTGAGATAACGCTGATATTCGGGGTGGTCGAGCAAAACAGCGAGGGTGATGCGTTCGATGTCGGCTAAAGGCTGGCCTGAGGAATGTTTTTGCCAGACGGCGATAAAAAAACGCCGCGCTTCATCGCGACTGGGAGTAAAAAGCATGGCTGTTTCCGTTCAGTGTGTGCTTTGTGTCAATTACGGTGCACTGGCTTATACGGCATCATACCGTACCGTTTCAATAACCCTGCAGTCTTGGAGTCCTCGATGTCGGAATTTTCCATCCCCCCATTGCCAGATTACAGTGATCGCCATTCTGCGGCGATAAAAAGTACCTGGGTCAGTGTGGCGGTGAATGTGATCTTGTCAGCCGGGCAGTTAACCGCCGGACTGTTGAGTGGCTCTTTCGGATTGGTTGCGGATGCAATTCATACGCTATCTGATCTGGTGGCGGATTTTGTAGTGTTGTTCGCTGCCCAGCACAGCCGCCAAGGTGCGGACGAGGACCATCATTACGGGCATGCCCGCTACGAAAACGCCGCCTCGTTGGTCTTGGGCGTTTTGTTGCTGGTCGTGGGGGTCTTCATGGCTTGGTCGGCGGTGCAAAAATTTCATACCCCAATCGGTGTAAGCCGGGTCGGGGTATTGGCGCTATGGGTTGCCCTGGCGTCACTGTTGGCCAAGGAAGGACTGTTTCGCTACATGCTTGCCGTGGCCAGCAGGATCGGCTCCAGCATGCTGATTGCCAATGCCTGGCATGCGCGTTCGGATGCCCTGTCTTCCTTGGTGGTCGCTGCCGGCATTTGCGGAAATTTGCTGGGTTATCCCTTGCTTGATCCGGTGGCCGGTTTGCTGGTGGGTTTGATGGTCGGCAAAATGGGGTGGGAATTTTCCAAATCGGCTTTTCACGACCTGACGGACCGCTCTTTGCCCGGTGATGAAGTAGAGAAAATTCGTGCCACCGTGTTGGCGACTCCGGGCGTGGAAGGCGTGCATGAAGTATGCACGCGCAAGATGGGCGATTTCGCCGTGGTCGATGTGCATATCGAGGTCGACCCATTGATCAATGTGGTAACCGGGCACGATATCGGCGTGGATGCCCGACGGCGTGTGCTGTTGCAGCACAAGGTGCTTAACGTGATGGTGCACGTTGACCCGGCCGGGGGGTTCCCGGATGGCGATCACGTGCAGGTGACGCAGGGATCTGGCGATTCGAAGGTGGTATAGGCGCTGATGCGCCCATTTTGTTGGCAAGAGCGGCCTGCCAACCACGGACATTTGATTTAAAATTCAAGGTATTCATGCATCGCATGAATACGGATGTTGATACAGATTTGTTTGCGGCAGTAAGTACCCAACGATAACCTTTGCCAAGGCTAAAAGGTTTCCTGTGATCACTGTGTTCGCCGTGATACCAACACTGAAACGATGGCTGCTTGCAGCCGCGCTGGGCTTGGTCATGGCAACAAATGCAGTGTGTGCCCAGGCGCCCCTGGTTAATCTGAGTGTCGAAGAACAGGTGTGGGTCGCCGGCCATCGGGAACAGATATTTTCCGTAGGCTTTGATCCCTACGCCGGCATGGATTGCTTCGATTTTCGCGGCGCCAGGGTCGGTTTTCTGCCTGCGTTGCTCGCGGATATGCAAAAACAATTGGGCTTGCGGCTAGCGTTGGCCCGTGTTTCCAGTTGGGATGATGCCTATAGTCACTTCCTGCGAGGAACCGTCGATATTCTGTATGGAGCCAATCCCACGCCTGAGCGCGAGCGGATCATGCTCTTTACCGGTCCTGCCCTGCGATATCCCTATGCCACCTTTGCCCGCAAGGATTCCGCCATTCAGACTTTGGGCGACTTGGATGGCAAGCGGGTTGGTTTTATTCGCAATGATTTTGTCAGCCAGCGTATTCCGCAAGAATATCCCAACATCCATTTCCAGCCACTTGAGTTTATCAATCAGAAGCAAGGCCTGAGCGCATTGCTCTCAGGGAAAATAGATGGGTTTATCACGTCGGGCGGCGGCGTTGAACATGAATTTTTGTTCAACTATCCCAGTCTGTCCATGATCGCAGAACTGCCTACCATTACTTCGGACATGACTTTTGCAGTTCGCAAGGATAACGCAGTGTTGGCCGGCATCCTCAATGCGTACCTGCAGCAACGAAAAGACTCAATTCAGATTATCGCGCGTGATGCCGCGCGGATATACAACCGAAAAATCCTGCGCCTCACGGATGCAGAACTGAACTGGCTGGAGAAAAAAGGCGAAGCAGTTGTGGGCGTTGCCGACGACTATCTGCCCTTTGATTTCTATCAGGATGGTCAATACAAGGGGATTGCCGGAGAAACGCTAAAAAGCATTGCCGATATCACCGGAATTCATTTCAACGTGGTCCACGGGCCGTTTGCCGACGTTTATGAAAAAGCGCGTACAGGTTCGATTGATGTCCTGAACATCGCCAAAACCGAAGATCGGCAGCGTTACTTTCTCTATCCCCGGCCGATCAGTACCGAGCGGGACATTATTGTCGGACTCAAAACCAGTCCACCGGTTCACGATGTGTACGGGTTGGAAAAAAAACGTGTTGCGGTGATCGATGGTTTTTGGCACGAGGAATATCTGCGGAAAAACCTGAAAGATCCCCGCATTATCAAAACGGCAGACATCATGGAATCGTTGCGTCTATTGCGTAGCGGGGATGTCGATTACCTGATCGAAAACCCTACGGTCGTCGAGTTTTACATCCATGGATTGGGCTATTCCGATCTGGTCAAGCGCGGAAATACTTCCAAGGATTCCTTTGTCTATTTTGGCGTGAATCGCAGCAAGCCTGAACTGGCATCGATCATGGACAAGGCGCTGACCTTGATCAATTTTGAGGATATGAAATATGCCGGTATCCAGAGCGTACCCACATTGCGCAATGAGCAAAGCCGGCAACTTGCCATGGTGGTGGCTGGCTTGCTCGTTGCCTTGATGGCGATTTTGATCATCACCATCAAAATTGTCCGTTCCTTGGCAAATCAAAAAGCGCAAACCCAGATATTGAAAGAGCGGGAACACCTGTTGTATACGGATCCCTTGACCGGATTTCACAACCGGAATTATCTGGCCCACATTACGCAGACGTTGATTCGGGGACCTTTCCCTCAGACGGTTCTGGTGGCAGATCTCAATAATCTCAAACCCGTTAATGACACGCATGGCCATGCCACGGGAGATGCTCTGTTGGTTCTGTTTGCCACGCTTTTGCGGGATGCATTTCCCGACGGGGAAATATTCAGAACCGGTGGCGACGAATTTCTCGTGGTTCTGAATAGCACACAAACCGATCAGATCGCTCAAAGTGTTGAGGCCATGAAATCTCGGTGTCTGGAAACCCCGTATCGAGTGGGCGACCATGACATTCATCCAAGTGCGGCCGTGGGCTATTGCATCCGGAACAGCGAGGCGGATTTGTTGGATGAATGCATTCGATGTGCTGACTATCGCATGTATGAAGCCAAGGCAGGGATGAAGAAACAGGCGGCTCAGCTCGGGCCGTCCTGATGTGCTCAGGATGGATGTGACTTGCGGCGGAACTGATTGTTACGGCGTTTTCTTTTTGAAGTCCAGTGCGACGGAGTTGATGCAGAAACGTTCGCCCGTAGGTTCCGGGCCATCCGGGAAAACGTGACCCAGGTGGGCGTCGCAAGCTGCGCAGCGCACCTCGGTGCGGATCATGCCATGGCTGCTATCGGTGATGCGCCGGATTGCGCCAGGCACGGCTTCTTCCCAGAAGCTGGGCCAACCGCAGCCCGCATCAAACTTGGTCCCGGAGCGGAACAATAGTGCGCCGCAGCAAACACAGTGGTAATGTCCATCCGCATCCAGTTGATAATAGCTGCCAGAAAATGGTCGCTCGGTACCGGCTTCCCGGGTTACGTGAAATTGTTCTGGCGTCAGCTGGCTGCGCCATTCCTCCGGGGTTTTGTGGATTTTTTCGCTCATGGTGCTGGAGGAGCCGTATCGCTGAAGGCAGGTTTTTCCGCCATGAGCCGGAGCAGGAAATCTGCCAGGTTCGGGTGGGCTGTGCGCCACTCGATATCCGGTAGTCGAAAGTCGAGAAAGCCCAACATGCATCCCGTGGCAATATCGGCAAGGCTGTAACGGTTGGCCAAAAGCCACTTTTGATCACCCAGTTCAGCAGACAAAGCAGACAAGCCTTGTTCGATCTTCTTCATCTGGCGGGTGATCCACTCCGGCGATTGCTGTTGTTGTGGGCGTCGCCGTTCAAGGAGCACCAATACGGCGGCATCGGTAATGCCATCCGCCAGTGCTTCTTTCAATTTGACGCGGATTGCTTGGCGGTGATCCTGTGGAATCAAGCGCCCGACTGGGGAAACCTCATCAAGATGCTCGGCGATGACGCGGGACTCATAGAGGGTCTGGCCGTCATCAAGGATCAGGACAGGAACCTTGCTGAGTGGATTGAAGCGGGAAAGATCGCAATCCGGATCGCCGGTTTGGACGATGACCAAATCGCAATCAATGTGCTTTTCCGCCAGGACGACGCGAATTTTTCGGCCGTATGGACTGGTGAGCGAGGTAAGCAGTTTCATGATAAAGCGGTACGCCAAGGTTGATCCGAATAGGTATTCTAAGAGAGTAACCTTATCCCCGGCCAGTGTTGTTGCGGCATTGCAACATGGATTGGTGGTAAGGTAGCTTCTTGATTGACAAAGAATTCCCGGGTGAGTGCCCGGCTTTGGTTATAATTCATCCCCTTTTGCATCGATAGACGAACAATGAATGTTTTTTACGAGGAAGACGGCAGTTTCAAGGTTGCCGAGGTACGCGAAGAACAGCCGGCGAGCCTGATGGTCGAGGATGTGCGCGGCAAGCGTGCAAAGATCAAGTCTGCCAATGTATTACTGCGCTTCGAACGAACCGGGTTGGACGAATTTTTGGCAATTGCAGAAGCTGCCGCCGTCGAGATCGATATCGATTTCCTGTGGGAGTGCTGCGGTGCCGAAGAGTTTTCTTTTCAGGATATCGCTGCGGAATATTTCGGTGCCAAGGCCACGTTGCCGCAACAGGCCGCAGTGGCGCTGCGCCTGCATGCCGCGCCGATGTATTTCTATCGCAAAGGCCGTGGCCACTACAAGGCAGCGCCGGAAGAAAATCTGAAGGCGGCGCTGGCTGGGCAGGAACGCAAGCGCGTTGAGGCCGAGCAAATGGCCGCTTGGCAGGCGGAGTTGCTTGAAGACAAGCTGCCCGCCGCGTTTTCGGCCAAATTGCAGATGTTGCTGCATCGTCCGGACAAGAACAGTGTCGAATGGAAGGCCTTGGCGGCTGCGGCTGATTCCGTTCAAATGTCGCCTCTGCGTCTTTTGGCGCGAGCGGGTGCGATTCCCGATGTGGCGGATTATTTTATGCAGGGCTTTCTGGTTGAATATTTCCCGAAAGGTCGTGGATTTTCTCCCTTGGCTGCGGCACCTGCGCCTGATTCCCTGCCGCTTGCCGATGTGCGGGCATTCAGTATTGACGATGCAACCACGACTGAAATTGACGATGCCTTTAGCCTGGTTCGTCTGACCAACGGTAACTGGCGTGTGGGAATCCATATTGCAGCACCCACCCTGGGCATCGCGCCTGGCAGCGATATTGATAAGGTTATTCTCGAACGGCTGTCTACCGTCTACATGCCTGGCGACAAGATCACCATGTTGCCAGATGAAGTCGTTGAAACTTTTACGCTAAAAGCGGGTGAAGCGCAGCCGGCAGTTTCGATGTATCTGGAAGTCTCGCAAGGCTTCGATATCCTTTCGCGCGAATCCAAAGTCGAGCGTGTTTGCCTTGCTGCCAATTTGCGCCATGATGAAATTGAGCCCGTGTTCAATGAGGATACGGTTGGCAAGGCAGATACGCCGGATTATCCGTGGAAGAACGAACTGACTTTTCTTTGGCATCTGGCTGGGGCGCTTGAAGCGCGGCGCGGTAAGGCTGAAGCTAACGGTAATAACCGGGTGGATTACGGATTTCGCATCCATTGCAACGAGGCCGGGGAAGAGCGGGTGGATATTTTCACCCGCAAGCGTGGTTCGCCCATGGATAAGCTGGTCGCCGAGTTGATGATTTTGGTCAACAGTCAGTGGGGTAAGGATCTGGCTGATGGCAATGTGGCTTGTATCTACCGGGCGCAGGGTGGTGGTCGAGTGCGCATGACCACGCAACCGAGTCCGCACATGGGCTTGGGCGTAGAGTGTTATGCGTGGACGTCTTCTCCACTGCGCCGGGCGGTGGATTTTATCAATCAGCAGCAGTTGCTGGCGCTGATTGCGGGCCAGAAGCCGCGCTTCCAGCGCAATGATGCCGAATTATTTTCGATTATTGGCTCGTTTGACACTGCTTATGCGGCCTATGCTGATTTTCAGGAAAAGATGGAGCGCTACTGGTGTTTGCGATATCTTGAACAAGAAGATATCCGTGAACTCAGTGCGACGGTGCTCAAGGAAAATCTGGTACGTATCGACGGTATGCCGCTTGTACTGCGTGTGGGTGGTCTGCCGGAATTACCTGGCGGTTCCACGGTCAAACTTCAACGTTTGAGCATGGATTATCTGGATTTAAGTGTTGATTGTCGTATTGCCACGATGTGAGAGTAGAAATGCAACCAAATCGACGTATCAGTGATGTTTTGCCGCTGTCTTTTTCGAGCGGGGGACAAGTACGTCAATTCTCCAAGCCCTGTCTGCATTGCGGCAGCATGCTGACCGCCAAGCATATGGTCGGTGCGGCATGCGTGATGAATAACCAAATTGCCATTGCCGCTCGGGCACAGTGCCCTTCCTGCGGCGAGAGTTTCTCGGTGACTTGCCTGATCGACGATAAAAAGCGCGTTCGGCGGGTGGTGGTGCCTTACTGGTTATTCAATCCCTACTTGCGTATGTTGCGCCCGCAAGGGCAAGTGCTTGCACAGCGCGAAGTTTCTCCTGATGATGAATTGCCTGTGCCCAGCACCCTGACGGTTGAAGAACCGGTGCCTGTTCCGGTGATACCGCTGGATATCGAACGTGCCGAAGATACCGTAGGCCGCTATCAGAATAAACCGATTCCGGCGTGGGTGCGGGTGAATGGAAAATTGTTTTCCTTCGATCATGTAGCCATTAATACCCGGACTCAGGATGGTGAATTTTTACTGGATGGCTGTCTGGTTTATCGCGGACAGTGAATTTCACCCATTGGGCTTGGCGCAGCCTGGGGCTATAATTCTGCGCTTCATTTTGACTGACCCGCGAGGGAGTTGCCATGCAACGTTCGATGCTTAAATCCAAGATCCACCGTGTAACGGCAACCCATGCCGAGCTGCACTACGAAGGTTCTTGTGCCATCGATGAGGACCTGCTTGATGCCGCCAATATTCGAGAGTATGAAGAAGTGCGTATCTGGAACGTCAATAATGGCGAGCGCTTTTCTACCTATGCGATCAAAGGCCAGCGCGGCTCCGGCGTGATTTCACTCAATGGCTCTGCCGCTCGGCGTGCGCAGGTCGGCGATCTGTTGATCATTGCCACGTTTGTGATGATTGATGAAACGGAATTGGACAATCACAAGCCATCGATGGTGTACGTGGATGGCAGTAACAAGATCACGCATACCAAGAACGGTATTCCCGTTCAGCAAGTCTGACCAGGACTGGCTGGAAGAAACATAACGCCCATGCTTTTGCGTGGGCGTTTTCATATCCGGAGGCCGCATGAACCCCACGTTGGTGAAAGATTACCTGCTGACCTTGCAGCAGAATATCGTGGCCACACTGGAAAATCTCGATGGCAGCAGTTTTCACACGGATCGTTGGGATCGTCCGGGTGGCGGCGGAGGCATCACTCGCGTCATTGAAGATGGTCCATTGTTTGAGCGCGGCGGAGTCAATTTCTCGCATGTGATGGGGGAAGGGCTGCCCGCATCGGCCACGGCCAGTCGGCCAGAATTGACCGGGCATAGCTTCGAGGCGATGGGTGTGTCGCTGGTTTTGCACCCGCGCAATCCGTATGTGCCCACCGTGCATATGAATGTCCGTTTCTTCCGGGCATTTTCTGAAGGGAAACCGGATGTGTACTGGTTTGGCGGCGGCATGGATCTCACGCCTTGTTATGGTAGTGAGGAAGATGCCTGTCATTTTCACCAGTCGTGCAAGGATGCCCTCGATCCTTTCGGTGACGGGCTCTATCCGCGTTTCAAGGTTTGGTGCGACCGCTATTTCTTCCTCAAGCATCGCAATGAGGCGCGTGGCATAGGCGGCGTCTTCTTTGATGATTTCAACGAAGGTGGATTTGATGCCGCCTTTGCCCTGATGCAAAGCGTCGGCAATGCCTTCCTTCCTGCTTATGTGCCAATCGTTGAACGACGGCGTGAACTTGAATACGGCCAGCGCGAACGGGACTGGCAGGCTTATCGGCGCGGACGCTATGTTGAATTCAACCTGGTGTGGGATCGTGGCACCTTGTTTGGCCTGCAGTCTGGCGGGCGAACTGAATCGATCCTGATGTCGATGCCGCCGCTGGCACACTGGCGTTACAATTACCAGCCGCCGCAAGGCTCGCCGGAAGCGCGTCTGTTGACCGATTTTCTGCCGGTGCGCGATTGGGTATAGGACCTGTTACAAAGGAGTCGTGTGCCATGAATAGCATTCGCGATATGGCCGGCCTGCTGGAATGCCTGCAGCAGGGCGACGTGCCGCCATACCTGTTTTTCTGGAGCAGCTTTGCCAATGCGGATGGCAGCATCAGCGAAACCTGCTTGAGTCAGTGGTTTGCCGCTGGATTTGAAATCGACGGGGTGAGTTACCGCACGGACGAGCATTACATGATGGCTGAAAAAGCGCGGCTGTTCGGTGATGATGTCGCGCTGGCCAAAGTGTTGCGTTCGCGTTTTCCGGCCGAGGTGAAGAAGTTCGGCCGGGAGATCGTCAACTTCGACGAAGCGGTTTGGTGCGGGCACCGCTTCGATATCGTGGTGCGCGGCAATCTGGCCAAGTTCCGCCAGAATCCGGCGCTAAAAGCGTGGCTGCTGGCCAGCGGCGACAGCCTGATCGTCGAGGCCAGTCCCGCCGATGCAATCTGGGGAATCGGCTTGGCCGAGGAACACCCTTATGCCAGGGTGCCCAAGCTTTGGCCCGGGCTCAATCTGCTCGGTTTTGCGCTGATGGAAGTGCGTCGGCAGATCGCGATGGACGCTGTGTAAGCGTCGTACCATGGAAGCCCCCATTTAATGCCTTTGATAGCCTCGTAGGTCGGAAAAGCGCAGCGCCTTCCGACTTCGGCGTATTGGAATACCGCAGCGTCGGATGGCGCCTTTGGCTCATCCGACCTACGCGCTGCCGATGATTCAGAGTGCTCCGGCTTTTTTCAATACTAGGTCAATGGCTTCGGCGAGTTGCCGATAGCCCGTTGCATTGGGATGGACGAGATCACTTTTGAGCGCGCGTTTGGACAGGATGTCTTCCAACGCTTTAGCTTCCAGTGGGATCGCATACTGTTTGGCAAGGGATGCGTAAAAATCCGGGATGGAAATTCCCAATCCGGGGCGCGGTGTGGCGATCAGCAGGATTGGGACCTGTTGCGATTGGGTCAACTCAATCATCGCGCGCAAGTTGGCCACCGTTTGCTTTTCAGGAAACTTCTGCAGGAAATCATTGCCACCCATGCACAGGATCAGCAACGCCGGGTGGGTATCGTTGAGCGTCTGCGCCAGCCGTTCCCGTCCCTCTGCGCTGGTTTGGCCGGGAATGCCGGCGTTGACCACCGGGTGGCCTGTCAGCACGGCAAGGACAGCAGGATAGCTTTCGGCAGGTTGTGCGCCTGTGCCAAAAGTCAGGCTGTCTCCGAAGGCCAGTATCGATGCCTCCGGTGGAAGTTGCGCAAGCTTGGGTGTTTTTGCGCATCCGACCAGCCCTGCGATGGAAAGCAACAGGACCAGCAGGATGCGATATTTCATTCCCGTCAGCTCAGTCCATGATCCGCGCAGACGCCTTGTCGATTTCTGCACGCAGATCGTCATAGGTACGCACCACGGGATACTGCGGGAATTCGCGCACCACGTTTTCCGGTGGGTGCATCAGGATGCCTGCATCGGCTGCCCCGAGCATCGCGGTATCGTTGTAGCTGTCGCCGGCAGCGATGACCTTGAAGTTCAGTGATTTGAAGGCCTCGACCGCATGCCTTTTCTGGTCGGGCATGCGCAGATGATAGTTCACCACCGTACCGCTGGCATCGGCTTCCAGGCTATGGCAGAACAGCGTGGGCTGGCCCATCTGCGCCATCAGGGGCTTGGCGAATTCGTAGAAGGTGTCGGACAGAATCACCACCTGGTAATCCAGGCGCAGTGCATCCAGAAACTCCTTGCAGCCTTCCATTGGGCCGAGTGCGCCAATCACTTCCTGGATGTCCGGCAAGCCCAGCTTGTGCTCGCGCAAAATGTTCAAGCGATACTTCATGAGCTTGTCGTAATCAGGCTCATCACGTGTCGTACGGCGCAATTCGGGAATGCCGGTGCGTTCGGCAAAGGCGATCCAGATTTCCGGAACCAAAACGCCTTCCATATCGAGACAAACGATCTGCACGGTACCAATCCTTGAGCTAGGGGAACAAAGGCGCGATTTTACAGGTAAATTCCGGCAGGGTCTGCTCTTCGATCTTGTTCATGATCTATCGCAGGGGGAGTTGGGGTATGCATGGTTGTGCATGCGCTCAAGGCATGGGAGCCGCATGATTTTGTGCTGAATATCATGGCTTGCCAGCAAACAAGGAATAACAGCCCAGCGCAATCAGAAAAATGCCAAATAGTGTGCGCATGATCTGTGCATCTAGCCGGCCCGCAATCTGTGCCCCGAGCCAGGCACCGACAAATACGGTTGCCGCGATGATGACTGCTGCTTTGATATCCACATGGCCGGCCCGGTAATAGGCAAAGACTGCCGCTGCGCCGATCGGTGGGAGCAGAATGGCCAGGCTGGTACCGATAGCACTATGGATCGGGAATTTTAGTAGGTAGACCAAGGCAGGAACGATCAATACCCCCCCGCCAATACCAAACACGCCGGAACATACCCCGGCAACCAAACCAATAAGAACCAAGAGAATGTTTTGTTCCATCAATGCTCCCTCATGATTTGCGGAGTAGTCAGTATCGCACCGTATATAACCGTTGTGAATATGCATATTCACAACGGTTATATTAAAAAGCTCTTTGTCCGTAACAAATTGTTATCGTTAATTTGGGAATTACCTCCTGACTCGGGGAATGAGTTTGGCCTTGTGCCGTCTTGAATGTTTGTCGATAGCTATCGATTATTCGTTGCGTGACAACATTGAAATGGGAACAATCAGAGGCCTGTTGGCAGGAAAGTCCTCGCCTAATGTCGTATAAGGCGCTGCTACAATTAAACTTATTCTTAGTATGGAGCATCGGGCATGATTGTCATTCTGGGCGCAATGGACAGCGAAATCAGCAGTTTCTTGTCGGTTATGGATAATGCGAAGATTTTGCACTGGAACGGTTTTGACCATCATCAGGGCACCATTGAGGGGCGAGCGGTTTTGGTCAGCAAAAGTGGGGTGGGTAAGGTTATGGCGGCCATGATGACGCAACATCTGATCGATGCATACCACCCCTTGGCCGTGTTGTTCACCGGGCTTGCCGGTAGCCTGCAGCCCCATATCGCCATCGGCGACACGCTGATTGCGAGTGATTTGGTACAGCATGATATGGAAGCCTCAGGAATCGGTTTTCCGCGCGGCCAGATTCCTTTTTCGGACTGGCGGTTTCTGCCTGCAGATCCACGTTTGCTGCACTTGGCCAGCGAGTTTGTTCCCTATCAAGGGAAATTGCATCTCGGCCGGATTTGCACCGGAGACCAATTTATTTCGCATCGGGAAATGGCCAGCCATGCCTATCTTGCCGATGAACTGGCCGGGGATGGTGTCGAGATGGAAGGTGCCAGCGTGGCGCAAGTGTGCGCCATTAATGATGTGCCGTGTCTTGTGGCGCGAACCATCTCCGATAAGGCTGATGGCAGTGCCGGGGTGAATTTTGAAGAGTTTTTGCCGCTCGCGAGTCACAATAGCCTGGATCTGGTGCGCTATATGCTGCCGCAACTATAGAGTTTGGTCCTGCGGTATTTCCCGCACTTGATGCCTCACTCAAAGGGCAAGGCTTACTCGTGATTCCAGGGCAAAGAAAGATAACCGATGACTGGATTGCAGCATCACTCATCGTATTTCTGCGGATAAAACCATGACGGACATCCAGCGTTATAATCCCACCGTTCTCTGGTCGGATGCAGTGTCATTCAACGGCATTGGCTATTTTGTGGAAGTGCCGGAAAGTGGCGAGAGCTTCCGCGAGCAGACGTTGGCGCTCCTGACTCAGGCGGATCGCACTCTGCAAGCCATTGGCTCGGACAAGAGTCGCTTGATGATGGCTACTATTTACCTGACCGATTTTTCCAACCGGGCGGTCTTCAATGAAATTTGGGTGGACTGGTTGCCCAAAGGACACGCTCCTGCGCGGGTCTGTGTCCGCGCGGAATTGGCTTCGCCAGACCTGTTGGTCGAGATTGCATTCATGGCCGCGACCCGGCAGGTCTGATCAGTCTTGGCCGCATGCAAATGCAAGACGGAGTGCTTGTGGCTGTGGTATTCATCGGGCCCAAACAATGCCTATTTCCCTCGGGCGAGCGGGGAGTGATGCATTTTCTGGTTCAGATGATCTGTGCTTGGTGTCGTACTTGTGGGATTTTTCTTGGCTTATTATGCATGACCATGTGGCGGTCAACTTGGCTAATCTCCGTCGAGCCTGTGCGTCATTGAAGGGTTCCAGACGCAAGAACTGTTACGGCCCGACGTCTTGGCTGCAAACAGGGCCATGTCCGCACGATTGATCGATTCCTCTACACTGACATCGGGCTCGAGTTGTGTAATACCAAATGACGCAGTCGTGGAAATAACTTTGGGCTTGTCGGTAGAGACTGCGAGCTTTTCCAGAATACGGCCGATGATCGCTTCGGTGATTTGCTGATCTGCATCGGGCAAGGTGATCAGGAACTCGTCGCCACCGTAGCGGAACACGCTGTCGTAAGGCCGCAACTGCGACATGACGTGGCGGACGGCGGTTGCAAGGACTTGGTCGCCAAAAGGATGACCATAGCTATCATTGATCTTCTTGAAATGATCCATATCCATGATGGCGATGCCACAGGGGTGAACGCGCCGTTTGACCAGTTCATGCAGTTCGCGCAACTTGGTGAGCATGCGGACGCGATTCTCCGCTCCCGTCAAGTCATCGCGATTATTCAGTGAATCTTCAATTTCACGTTTCAGCGTATCGATTTCCAGGCGAAGGCGGTCCAGCGCGTTTCTGAAACTATCGTAGTCCTTTGGAAGACCTAACGGATCATGTGTTGACGCAAGCAGCAATCGTGCGCCCAGTTGGTGCATGCGCTGGTGCTCGATGGCCATGGCGATGAAGGTCGGATGTTCGCGAAACGCGGTCGGTGGATTGTCGTAACACCATTTGCCGAAACGACAATGACGATGCGAGTCCTCCGCGATATCGCTCGGGTCATAGGGGAGTCGGCAGACAATAGTACGGGTGAGTTCGGCAAGCCAATGTTCATGGTAATAAAGTGCTTGGTCCAGCTGCTGCAACGTGAATTGCAGCTCTTCCTTGCTGGTTTTGTACATGCCGTGTTCCCCTCGTGCTTTGCCTATGTTAAGTAAACACCATTTTTTAGGGATATCAATTTGGCATTTGGCGTGGTCAACAATTAACCCATCCAAACCGAGTCAGTCAGATTGCATGTGCAAATGAAAACAGAAGTACCGTAGAAACCAAAAAGGCTATCCGAAGATAGCCTTTTTGGTTTCTTGCAATTTGCCGTGTTTAACGCGGCAAGACAGAGCTTCCCATCAAGAACGCATCCACCTCGCGGGCAGCCTGACGGCCTTCGCGAATCGCCCAGACGACCAGCGATTGGCCTCGGCGTACGTCACCGGCCGCGAAAACTTTCGGCACGTTGGTGGCATAGCAACCGGCACCGTCGGTAGTGGCCTTGGCATTGCCGCGCGGGTCTTTTTCGACGCCGAAAGCTTCGAGCATGGTGGCGACCGGGTTGGTAAAGCCCATGGCGAGGAAGACAAATTCGGCCGGAATGACTTTTTCCGAGCCAGGTACTTCGCTCATTTTCATCTGGCCGGTAATTGCATCCTTGGTCCAGGCGACTTCTGCAGTCACGACTGATTTGAGCTTGCCGTTTTCACCGCGGAACTCCTTGGTGGTGATCGACCATTCGCGCTCGCAGCCTTCATCGTGGCTGGACGAGGTGCGTAGCTTGAGGGGCCAGTACGGCCAGGTCAGGGCCTTGTTTTCCTGCACTGGTGGCTTGGGCATCAGTTCAAATTGCAGAACGCTCTTGGCGCCCTGGCGGTTGCTGGTGCCGACGCAATCGGAGCCGGTATCGCCGCCGCCGATCACGACCACATGCTTGCCAGTGACCTTGATCTGGTCTTTCAGCTTGTCGCCGGCGTTGACCTTGTTTTGTTGCGGCAGGAATTCCATGGCGTAATAAACGCCTTCGAGTTCACGGCCCGGTACCGGCAGATCGCGCGGGGTTTCGGAGCCGGCGGCAATCACGACGGCATCGAAATCCTTGACGAGTTGCTTGGGCGAAGTCTTGACCTTCGCGTCCGAGCCCACCCCCTTGGGCAGGTCGGCATCGCCGATGTAAACGCCGGTGCGGAAGGTCACGCCTTCAGCTTCCAGTTGTTTCATGCGGCGATCGATCAACCCCTTGTCGAGCTTGAAGTCAGGAATGCCATAACGCAGCAGTCCGCCGATACGGTCGCGTTTTTCGAAGACGGTAACATCATGGCCAGCGCGTGCCAGTTGCTGCGCAGTGGCAAGACCTGCCGGGCCAGAACCGACAACGGCCACTTTCTTTCCGGTCTTCACTGACGGAACTTGTGGCGTCACCCAACCGTTTTCCCAGGCTTTGTCGATGATCGCATGTTCAATCGACTTGATACCGACGGGCGGTTCATGAATGCCGAGTGTACAGGCGGCTTCACACGGTGCCGGGCAGATGCGGCCGGTGAATTCCGGGAAGTTGTTGGTGGAATGCAGCACTTCAATGGCTTCCTGCCATTGATGCTTGTAAACCAGATCGTTGAAATCCGGGATGATGTTGTTGACCGGGCAGCCGTTGTTGCAGAACGGAATGCCGCAATCCATGCAACGGGCGCCCTGGATTTTTGCTTGATCGTCGGTCAAGTGCGCGACGAATTCTTTAAAGTGTTTCTTGCGTGATTCTGGTGCTTCGTAGCCTTCTTCCTGGCGTGGAAACTCCATAAACCCGGTGACCTTACCCATTTTAATTCCTTTAAAACTGTTCACCACAGAGGCTGGGAGAAATGTGGGAAATACCCCAAACGTTTTCTTCCTGACGCTGTGCCTCTGTGGCGGAAAGGTTTTTATGCAGTGACCATATCCTTGGCGGCAGCCAGTTCCTTCAGCGCACGGCGATATTCCTTCGGCATGACCTTGACGAAAGCGGCGCGGGCTTCGGCCCAGTTTTCAAGCAACGCCTTGGCACGCATGCTGCCGGTGTACTTGAAGTGGCTTTCGATCAAATGCT
The DNA here is from genome assembly GCA_031291275.1 of Formivibrio sp. Lineage (GTDB taxonomy): Bacteria > Pseudomonadota > Gammaproteobacteria > Burkholderiales > Chitinibacteraceae > Formivibrio. The sequence goes on along the minus strand of JARLJJ010000423.1, from coordinate 44,083 downwards.
TCAGGATGGCTTCATCCGCTTCGGCCTTTCTGCCGCGTTGAACGGAATGCCACACGGCCTTCTCGACTTTTTCAGCTTGTTCGGCTGCAGGCAATACACGCTCCAGATCGACCATGGCATGGTTGCACTTCTTGGAAAAAGTGCCTGCCGGATCGTAAACGTACGCTACGCCGCCGGACATCCCTGCTGCAAAGTTGCGGCCGGTTTCGCCCAGAACGACCACTGTGCCGCCGGTCATGTATTCACAACCGTGATCTCCAAGGCCTTCCACCACGGCCGCGGCACCCGAGTTGCGTACGCAGAAACGCTCGCCGCCCACGCCGTTGAAGTAGGCTTCGCCGCCAATGGCACCGAACAGCACGGTATTGCCGGCAATGATGTGTTCCGGGCCAAAGCCGCGGAAGTCATTCGGGCTGCGTACGATGATGCGGCCGCCGGAAATACCCTTGCCCACGTAATCGTTGCCTTCGCCGACCAGATCGAGTGTCACGCCGTGCGCAAGGAATGCGCCGAAGCTTTGGCCGGCAGTGCCGGTCAACTGGATGTGGATGGTGTCATCGGGCAAGCCGCCATGACCATATTTCTTGGCGACTTCGCCGGACAGCATCGCACCGACCGAGCGGTTAACGTTCCTGATCTTGGAGATGAAGGAAACGCGTTCGCCCTTGTCGATGGCGGGCTTGGCCTGTTCGATCAGTTTGTGATCGAGCGCCTTTTCCAGCATGTGATCCTGTTTGTCGATGGCCTGGCGAGGCACATCTGCGGGGACATTGGGCAGGTGGAATATCTTGCTGAAATCCAGTCCCTGCGCTTTCCAGTGTGCAATGGCCGCCTTTTTGTCGAGCAGATCGGCACGACCAATCAGATCGCTGAACTTGCGGATGCCCATTTGCGCCATGATTTCGCGTACTTCTTCGGCCACAAAGAAGAAATAACGCACGACGTGTTCCGGATTGCCGGAGAATTTCTTGCGCAGTTCCGGATCTTGCGTGGCCACGCCCACCGGGCAGGTGTTCAGGTGGCACTTGCGCATCATGATGCAGCCTTCCACGACCAGCGGTGCCGTGGCAAAACCGAACTCGTCTGCGCCGAGCAGTGCGCCGATCACCACGTCACGGCCGGTTTTCATCTGGCCGTCGACTTGAACCACAATGCGGCTGCGCAGGCGGTTGAGCACCAAAGTCTGCTGGGTTTCCGAGAGACCCAGTTCCCACGGCGAACCGGCATACTTGATCGACGATAGCGGCGATGCGCCTGTGCCGCCGTCATGCCCGGCGATCACCACGTGATCGGCCTTGCACTTGGCAACCCCGGCGGCCACGGTGCCGACGCCCACTTCGGAGACCAGTTTCACCGAGATGCCGGCCTGCGGGTTGACGTTCTTCAGATCGTGAATCAGCTGGGCCAAATCTTCGATCGAATAGATGTCGTGGTGCGGCGGTGGCGAAATCAGGCCGACGCCTGGTACCGAGAAGCGCAGCTTGCCGATGTATTCGGAAACCTTGCTGCCCGGCAACTGGCCGCCTTCACCCGGCTTGGCGCCCTGGGCCATCTTGATCTGAATCTGGTCAGCGGAAGTCAGATAGTCTGCAGTTACCCCAAAGCGGCCGGAGGCCACCTGTTTGATCTTGGAGCGCAGCGAATCCCCTGCTTGCAGATCAATGTCACGTTCAATCACATCACTGCCGAGTACACCCGCGAGCGTTTCACCTTTCTTGATGAAAATGCCGTTCATCTCGTTGCGATAGCGCTTGTCGTCCTCGCCGCCTTCACCGGTATTGCTCTTGCCGCCGATGCGGTTCATGGCAATGGCGAGTGTCGAGTGCGCTTCAGTACTGATCGAGCCAAGTGACATCGCGCCAGTGGCAAAGCGCTTGACGATTTCCTTGGCCGATTCCACTTCGTCCAACGGAATGGCCTTGGCCGGATCCAGCTTGAATTCAAACAGACCGCGCAGTGTCATGTGACGACGGCTTTGATCATTGATGATCTGCGAATATTCCTTGAAGCTCTGAACATTGCCGGAGCGGGTGGAATGTTGCAGTTTCGCGATCGCGTCCGGGGTCCACATGTGTTCTTCGCCGCGGATGCGGAAGGCGTATTCCCCGCCGGCATCAAGCATATTGGCCAAGACCGGATCGTTGCCGAATGCCTGCTTGTGCAGGCGCACGGCTTCTTCTGCGACTTCAAAGATGCCGATGCCTTCCACGTTGGACGGCGTGCCGGTGAAGTACTTGTTGATCAGATCATGGTTCAGGCCGATGGCTTCAAATATCTGCGCACCACAGTAGGACTGATAGGTGGAGATGCCCATCTTGGACATAACCTTGCTCAAACCTTTGCCTACTGCCTTGATGTAGTTGTAGATCGCCTTGTCGCCATCGATCTTCGCATGAGCAAGGGCGATTTCGCGCAGCGTTTCCATGGCGAGGTACGGATGGATCGCTTCTGCGCCATAGCCGGCGAGTAGGGCAAAGTGATGCGTTTCGCGTGCAGAACCGGTTTCTACCACCAAGCCGGTACAGGTGCGTAGTCCTTGTTTAACCAAGTGCAGGTGGATGGCCGAGGTGGCGAGCAGCGCCGGGATCGCGACATTTTGCGCATCCATCTTGCGGTCAGACACGATCAGGATCGTGTAGCCAGACTTCACCGCATCTTCTGCTTCAGCGCAGAGCGAGGCCAAGCGTGCTTCAATCCCTTCATTACCCCAGATCACCGGATAGCAGATGTTCAGCTCATACGATTTGAACTTGTTGTCGGTGTATTGCTCGATATAGCGCAGCTTGGCCATGTCCTTGAAATCAAGGATAGGCTGGCTGACTTCGAGGCGCATCGGCGGGTTGATGTTGTTCAGGTCCAAGAGGTTAGGCTTGGGGCCAATGAACGAGACGGTCGACATCACCAGGGCTTCGCGGATCGGGTCGATCGGCGGGTTGGTCACTTGTGCGAACAACTGGCGGAAATAGTTGTAGAGCGGTTTGAGCTTGTCCGACATGACCGCCATCGGCGAGTCATTGCCCATCGAGCCAATCGCTTCTTCCCCGTTGAGCGCCATCGGCGTCATCAGGAACTTGGTGTCTTCCTGCGTGTAGCCGAACGCTTGCTGGCGATCGAGCAGGCTGGCGAGTTGCAACGGTTTGGGTTCCGGACCATCGACTTCATCGAGTTTGATCTGGATGCGCGAAATCCATTCGCGGTAGGGCTTGGCGTTGGCCAGTGCGTTCTTCAGTTCCTGGTCGTCGATAATGCGGCCGGCTTCCATGTCGATCAGGAACATCTTGCCCGGCTGCAGACGCCATTTTTTGACGATCTTGTTTTCCGGGATCGGCAGTACGCCGGCTTCGGAGGCCATGACAACGATGTCGTCATCGGTCACGATGTAGCGGGCAGGGCGCAAGCCGTTGCGGTCGAGCGTGGCACCGATCTGGCGGCCGTCGGTGAAGGCAATCGCAGCCGGGCCGTCCCATGGTTCCATCATTGCGGCATGGTATTCATAGAAAGCGCGACGGTTGGCGTCCATCAACTCGTGCTGTTCCCACGCTTCCGGAATCATCATCATCGCGGCTTGCGCCAGCGGATAGCCCGCCATCGTCAGCAGTTCGATGCAGTTGTCGAAAGTGGCGGTATCGGATTGGCCGTCGTAAACCAGCGGGTAGAGCTTTTCCAGATCGTTGCCCAGTACGGCGGATTTCATCACGCCTTCACGAGCGCGCAGCCAGTTGAAGTTGCCCTTCACCGTGTTGATTTCGCCATTGTGGGCGATCATGCGGTAGGGGTGAGCCAGCGGCCATTCCGGGAAGGTGTTGGTCGAGAAGCGTTGGTGTACCAGCGCCAGTGCGGAAACACAGCGTGGATCGGCCAGGTCCTTGTAATACACGCCAACCTGCGTGGCGAGCAGCAAGCCCTTGTAGATGATCGTGCGGGCCGACATCGACGGCACGTAATATTCGCCGCCATGCTTGAGTCCCAGCTTTTGAATGGCATGGCTGGCAGTCTTGCGAATCACGTACAGCTTGCGTTCCAGCGCTTCCGTTACCATCACGTCCGGGCCGCGGCCAATAAAGACCTGGCGAATGATCGGTTCTTTGGTTTTTACGGTCGGCGACATGGGCATGGTGTGATCAACAGGCACATCGCGCCAGCCCAAGAGAACTTGGCCTTCGGCCCGAACGGCACGTTCGATTTCCTGCTCGCAAGCAAGGCGGGAGGCCGCTTCCTTGGGCAGAAAGACCATGCCGACGCCATATTCGCCAGCGATCGGCAGCTTCACGCCGGTCGCCGCCAATTCTTCACGGAACAATTGGTCCGGAATCTGAATCAGGATACCCGCGCCATCGCCCATCAAGGGGTCAGCGCCTACAGCACCGCGGTGATCGATATTTTCCAGAATTTTCAAACCATTCTGGACGATTTCATGGCTTTTGCTGCCCTTGATATGCGCGACAAAACCAACACCGCAAGCGTCATGTTCATTGGCGGGGTCGTAAAGCCCCTGAGGCTGTTGCATTACATTCCACTCCTGTACCGAATATCTTGGGCCGTGTCTATGGCGGCCGAGTTGAATCAGGGAATATACCTATACTTTCCCCGCTGTGCGATACCAATGCATAAGAAATTGTTACTACTGCATAAGTGATTTCGAGAAAGTAATCTGGGTGCAAGGAAGTGCTGTTGTGTATTCGACATGGATGGATTTGGTCTGACCAGTTACAATTTGCCCGGTCGATCAGATAGCGCAATGGCCTTGATTGGAAGCTGACTTCAATATGCGATAAATATTGGGGGGCTAGACAAGCGTGGGTATTTTAGTTAGGGCGAATGATTGCTGTTTTGAAATAATCAGATAAGGCAAATAGTAAGAAATCCTATGGAACTCGTTCTGCGTATCATCGGCATCATCACCCCTGTTCTGATTGTCTCCGCCATCGGGTTTTTCTATGGACGATACCGCAAACCTGACATGACCTGGATCAACCGGCTCAGTACAGACCTGCTGTTTCCGTTACTGATCTTTTCTGCAATGGCCTCCAAAGATTTTCACATCATCGACTACCTGCTGCTGATCGGTGGTGGACTACTGGTGCTACTCAGTTCCGGTTTGCTTTCCTGGTGGGTGTCGCGCCTGATGCACTATAACCCGCGTGCATTTGTGCCTGCGATGATGTTTTCCAATACCGCAAACATGGGACTGCCTCTGACCTTGATGGCGTTCGGTCAGGAAATGCTGCCCGCGGCAGTTTCCCTGTTCATGATTTTTAGCCTGGTTAATTTTACGGTCGGTATTCGTATCTGTGATCCGACGGCCAGCTTGAAAGGCATATTTCGCGGTCCGATGCTTTGGGCGATGATTATCGGGGTTGCGATGAGTCTGATGGGGCTTTCGTTGCCAGAGTGGCTTGCGACGAGCACCAAGTTGCTTGGGGATGCTGCGATTCCGTTGGGCCTGTTCGCGCTGGGCGTGGGTTTCGCCAGCTTCAAGGTCGAACGCTGGAGCGTCGGCATTGTCGGCGCCATTCTCTGCCCTCTCTCGGGCTTGGTCGTGGCTTGGCCGCTGACCAAGATACTGCCGCTTTCCTTGCCGATGCAGGGCGTGCTGTTGCTATATTCCGCCCTGCCACCCGCAGTGATGAACTATATCCTTGCCGAACGCTACAAGCAGGAACCAGAACTGGTCGCGGCCATCGTGGTGACGGCCAATATTGCTTCCATTATCTTCGTGCCGTTTGCACTGTATCTGGCCCTGCCGGGCTGATGGGTGTCTGCGAGTTTGAAATTGGCGGAACAATCGGATGCGACATTCACAGCCGCCCGGGATGGTTAATCTCTCGAACTGGCGATGAACCAGAGATTGGTTCCGAAACGAATCATTGCTCTCCTGTCTGGGCTTTCTGCGGGTGGATAAACCGGCGCATCAAAATGCCGTCGAAATAGACGCCATTCACTTTCGTGTCTTTTTTCAGGGTGGCTATGCTATCGAAACCCATGCGTGAATAAAGCGCGATAGCTGACAGATTATCTGCGCGCACCATCAAATAGACGATTTCTACCCCACCGGCCAATTCGAGCTGAGTCAAAGCCTTCTCGATCAACGTTCCCCCCAATCCTTGGCCGCGCGCACAACTGTGAATTCCCATATGCAGATCAGCGGTATGCCGTAATTTGGTTTGATGGCGAGGTTTCACAATCAGGTAACCCAAAGGTTTCTTTTCCGCTTCTGCAACGAGAAAAACGGCACCGGGCCGGTTCGTGATATCGGCGACCTCAGCGGTGAGTACAGAGACATCATGATACTTCTCGGAGAAGGATTCGCTCATGTGATCCGATGTGGTGTACACATCACGGATCAGCTCGAACAACGATGCCGGGCGAGGGTAAGTGGTGTCGATAGTGCGGATATCGAATGCCATGTCGAGCTCTTGGTGAAAGGGAAAAAACACGCGGCTAAAGGGGTCGGCATCCCATAAAATTTCGAAATGAAGGTGATGCTGACCCTTTCGATTGCCTTTTGTTAGAGGGATCAGGTTCGATCAGGTTCGGATAGTAATTCTAGAACAATCCGAACCTGACTTGGCGGGGTGGGGCTGTGGAGCCCGGTAGCCCACGACGCTTTATTCATGCCGGAGCGCATCGATCGGATTCAACTGCGCGGCCCGCCGGGCGGGGACGAAGCCGAATACCACGCCGATGGTGGCCGATACAAAGAAGGCCAGCATATTGATCTGCACATCGAAGACGTAAGGCATGTTCAAAGCCCAGGTCAGCAGCATCGACGATCCCAAAGCCATGGCAATGCCAAGCAATCCGCCAAACGAAGAGAGCGCCACCGCCTCGATCAGGAATTGCAGCAGAACTTCGCGTTCCAGCGCGCCGATCGCCAGTCGCGTGCCGATCTCGCGCGTGCGCTCGGTCACCGAGACCAGCATGATGTTCATGATGCCGATGCCGCCCACGACCAGGCTGACCGCAGCCACTGCACCCAACAAGGCGGTCAATATCTTGGTGGTGCTGGAGAGGGTGGCGGCAATTTCCTTGGTGTCGATCACGCTGAAGTTGTCGACTTCGTTGGCGGAAAGATTGCGCCGTTCGCGCATCAGCGTCGTGATGTCATCGACCACTGGTGCGCTATCGACGCCATCGCGCAACGACACATTGATGCTGCCCACGCCCTGCTGGCTCTGTCGTCCGGCAATCCGGCGCTGGAAGGCTTTGTACGGAATGACTACCACCGCATCCTGATCCTGGCCCATGGCCGATTGCCCCTTGGGTGCCAGTACGCCGATCACTTCGCAGGCTTGCGTGCGCAGACGAATCCGTTCCCCAAGCGGGTTGCCATTGGCGCCGAACAACTCCTTGCGCACGGTTTCGCCAATCACGCAGAGCACGCGGGCGGAGCGCTCTTCGGCGTCGGTAAAGATGCGGCCGCTGGCCAGTTGCCAGTTGCCGATCTCGAAATAATCCGCCGTTGAACCGGTGATTCGCGTAGTCAGATTGGCCTGCAGGTATTGCACCGTCAGCGTGCTGTTGGTCGCGGGCGCGGCCAGGCGGATGCCGTTGATATTGTCGAGTAGCGCCGTGACATCGGATTCCTGGAAGTTGGGCGAGGGATTGCCGCCGCCGCCCGGACCCATGCGTGAACCGGGGAGCACGATTAACAGGTTGCTGCCCAGACTGGCCACCTGTTCCGTGATCATCCGGGTAGCGCCGTTGCCCAAGGTCACCATGGTGACCACGGCGGCCACGCCGATCACGATGCCGAGTACGGTCAGGAAGGCGCGCATCAGATTGCGGCGAATCTCGCGCAAGGCAAGAAGGAAAGCATTCAGTATCATGCGCCGCCTCCTTGTTGTGATTCGTCGCTGGCAACGAGGCCATCGACAAAATGCACTACGCGCCGGGCATAGGCGGCCATGTCGTGCTCGTGCGTGACCATCAGGACGGTGATACCGTTGTCGGTATTCAGATGCAAGAGCAATTCCATGATTTCCCGGCTGCGTTCCGAATCCAGATTGCCGGTGGGTTCGTCAGCGAGCAGCAGCAAGGGTTCGGTCGCGATGGCGCGGGCAATGGCCACGCGCTGCTGCTGTCCGCCGGAAAGTTCGCCCGGGGTATGTGTTTCCCATCCGGTCAGGCCGACCTGGGCCAGCGCGGCGCGTGCCCTGTCGTGACGCTCCTTGCTCGGTATGCCACGGTAAAGCAGCGGCAACTCCACGTTTTCCAATGCGGATGTGCGCGCCAGCAGGTTGAAGCCCTGAAACACAAAGCCGAAGCAATGCCGACGCAGCAAGGCGCGCTCGTCCCGGCTCAAGGTTTCGACCTGTACTCCCTGGAAGTGATATTCGCCACTGGTGGCGACATCCAGGCAACCGAGCAGATTCATGGCAGTGGATTTTCCGGAACCGCTTGGCCCCATCACCGCGACAAATTCGCCAGGGTAGATGTCCAGATCAATGCCGCGCAAGGCCAGAAACGAGGCCGTGCCGCTGCCGTAGCTCTTGGTAATGCCGCGCAGGCTGATCAGCGGGGAGGCTGTGGTTTCTGCCATCATTTTTTAACCGTCACAGCGTTGGTAATGATCTCGTCGCCGTCTTTCAGGTCGGAGGCGAGAATTTCGGTGTATTTGCCATCGCTCAAACCGGGCTGCACCTTGTGTGCCACGGGTCCCTCCGGGGTATTTGCCCATACGGTAACTGGCGCTTTGCTGCCATCGGCGTGCGCCGGGCTGCTGGCTGCGGCTGGGCGCTGCCGTCCTGGCGGGCGCGGCAATAAAGCGCTCAGGATGCTGCCACTGCTGCTCGATTTTTCGTTTTTCGTCGTCGGTTTGAAGCGCAGTGCGGCATTGGGCAGCAGCAATACATTCTTTCTTTCGGCGACCAGGATATCGGCCGTTGCGGTCATGCCCGGCAGCAACGACAAATCACTATTGCCGACTTCCAGCACGGTTTCATAGCTCACCACATTGCTCACGGTTTTGGAACCGACCCGGACCAGCTTGATCGACGCGGGATATTGTTTGTCCGGATAGGCATCGACATTGAAAGTGGCGCGTTGCCCGGCCTTGATCTGGCCCACATCCGATTCCGCCGCAGAGACAATCAGTTCCATCTTGGTCAGGTCTTCGGCGATGGTGAACAGGGTCACGGCTTGCAGCGAGGCCGCCACGGTCTGGCCGGGATCCACGGCACGCGAGAGCACCACGCCATTCACCGGTGAGCGGATCTGCGATTTGGTCAGGTCGGTTTGATTGGATTCCAAGGTGGCGCGAGCCTCGGCAATGGCCGCCTCCGCGCTGGCGAGATTGGCTTGTGCGCGGGCGTAATCGGCGCGTGCCGCATCCATTTCGGTCGTGGCGGGCACTTTGCCGCCGGAGAGGCGCGAAACCTCTTCATAACGGGTCAGCTTGGTTTTGCTCTCGTTGAGCGTGGCGCGCATTTGTTCTGCGGTTGCCTGGGCACCTTGGAGCGCCGCCTGTGATTTGGCAATTTGCTGGCGCAGCTTGGTGGTGTCGAGGATGGCCAGCACCTGGCCTTTTTTAACCTTGTCGTTGTAATCGACCAGCACCTGCGCCACGGTACCGGATAATTCACTGCCCAGACTCACCTGATTGGTTGGATTCAGTGTGCCGGTCGCCGATACCTTGATCGCCAGATCACCATGCTTGATGGCTTCGGTCACATAACGCGGTGCCGAATTGTCCTGCCCGAACCAGGCAAACCCGCCCCAAAGCACTGCACCGAGCACGATGGCTCCACCGCCCAGCCAGAGCCATTTGCGCCGGTTGACGGGGCGATCATATTGCAGAAAGGAAGGGCGACCGGCCCCGGTATCTTTATCAGTCATGTCGAGCTTCTCCGGCTTGATTGAGTGTTACTGCCTCGGCGGTGGCGGAAGTCCAGCCTCCGCCCAGTGCTTTATAGAGCTGGACCAATGCACTGGCGCGATCGCCTTCTGCGCTGCGCAGCGAATCCTGAACGGAAAGCAGTGTGCGTTGGGTATCCAAGACGGTGAGATAGTCAGTGAGTCCTGCGGCATAGTTTTGCTGTGCCATGGTTTGCGCGGTTTCCGCCGCAGCGCTGGCGGCGCGCAAATCGGTACGGCGTGCTTCCGTTTTTGCCAGGGCCATCAATGCGTTTTCCACATCGGCCAATGCCTGCAAGACGGTTTTTTGATATGTCGCCATCGTTTGATCAAGCACGGCATTTTGCACGGCGATGTTCGAACGGATTTTTCCGGCATCGAAGATCGGCGCGGTCAGGCTGGCGGCAAGGCTGTTGATGAGTGAATCGGCACGCAGCAACTGACCCAATTGCGCCGACTGCAGGCCGATGGTGCCGCTCAAGTCGATCGTGGGGTAACGGGCGGCTTCCGCGGCGCCGACTTGGGCGGTCTGCGCGGCCAGATTGCGCTCGGCGACGCGGATATCGGGTCGCTGGCGCAAGGTGTCGAGCGGGATGGGCAAGGCGGTCACATTGGAAAAATCGGGAATCTGGCCGGTGCCGGCCAGCAGATCGGGCAGGGCGGCTGGTTGTACGCCCAAGAGCACCGTTAGCTGGTTGCGCGCGCTTTCCAGTTGCACATCGAGCGATGGCAGCTTGGCGCGGGTTTGCGCCAGCGTGCTTTCGGCCTGGATGTAATCCAGCTCGCTCACCAATCCGGCTTGCCAGCGCCAACGCGTCAGGTCGAGGGTTTCCTGCTGGCTCACCAGGCTGCTTTGTGCCGCGGCATAACGTGCTTCCAGTGTGCGCAAAGAGATATACACATTGGCCACTTCGGCAATCAGGCTGACCTCGGTGTCGTGCAAGCTCGCCTGGGTGGCACTGACCGTGGCAATCGCGGCTTCGCTGGCGCGGCGATTCGCACCGAAAATATCCAGCTCCCAGCTGGCATCCAGGCCGGCGTTGAAGCTCTTGGTGGGATTGGCGTCGGTATGCGCTTCGCTGCGTTTTGCCCCGGCGTTGGCGGTTACCGACGGGTAAAGCGCGGCATCGGTCATTGCTGCGCGGGAGCGCGATTCACGCAGCTTGGCCTGGGCGCTTTTCAGGTCCAGGTTTTGCGCCAGCGTGGTGGTGATCAGACGATCCAGTACCGGATCGTTGAAGGCTTGCCACCAATGCGCCAGGTCCGTTGTACTGGCGCTGGTTGAGGAAGGAATCAACGCGGCATTTTTCCATTGGGCAGGTGTCGCGGCGGTGGGCTGCTCATAGTGCGGCCCGACCGAAATGCAGCCGGCCAGCATCAGTATGAGCGGCAGGCAAGCGAGTTTGGGAGTCATGGGAAGTCCGACGTGAGACGAGAAATAGAGGGTTTGCTTTGTTGCACAATAAGCTTCCTGCGGCGGAGTTGCCAGTGGAATAACGCGAAGCATGACATCGTGGTTGACCCTATTGTTGGGTCTTTACGTTTTTTTGCTTGTGACAGGCGGGCTGGTTTTATGATGCGTGCCGTCAGGTAATGTCGAGTGCGGCAGGGAAAGGAAAAGGCTGAGATTGTTGACAGGATGGGTCCGGGCGAGTGAATTGGATAAACTCACCCGGATGTCCTGATAATGGCGCGATGAAGGTTGCGGCAGGCAACCGTGATGATCAGGAAAGCAGGGTTGATAGGTCGTCGTTGAGTTTGTTGCAAATGGTCAGTTGCTCGTCCATTTGCGCTCTGGCCTTGTTCACCACTTCAATGCGGTCTGGCAGACTGGCTTTGACTTCTGCCATGGCCTGGATGGCCGTCTGTGTTTGCTTCAATGCGGTTTCCGCACTGCTGCCGGCTTGGGCGACACCGCCGGAAGCCTCTGCCGCGGTGGTCTGCAGCCCTTCGGCAATCTGGCCGATCTCCTTGCTGGAAACCGCGGAGCGTTCTGCCAGTTTGCGCACTTCATCGGCCACGACGGCAAATCCGCGGCCTGCTTCGCCGGCACGGGCGGCTTCAATGGCGGCATTCAGCGCCAACAGGTTGGTCTGGTTGGCAATATCCTGGATGCTGATCACGATGTGGCCGATCCGTTCGGATTGTGCTGTCAGGTTTTTGAAGGTTTCCGAGATGTTTCGATAGTATTCGATCAACGAAGCGATCTCGGCGGCGCTGATGCCGATCGCCGTATCGGTAATGCCAACGCGCTCAGCAGCCTGGCGCGCCAGTACGCCAGCCTGGTCGGTAAAGGAAATGATCTGTTCCAGCGAGCGGTGCAATGTGCCGATTTCGTCTTTAACCTGGCGCAGGTCGTGCTTGTTCAGACTGGCGGCATCGGTTTTGTCATGGCCGGCATCGGTGAGTGCCTGCTTTGCTTCCTGGGCTTGATCCCGGATTTTGGCCAGTTCGCTGGCGAGGTCGGTATAGAGTTGGTCGAACTTGCCAAGTGTTTCATGCTCGCGATGGCGGGAAAGTTGCTGGGCCACAGCATCGAATCGGCCGCGCTGGCTGTCGCTAAGCAGTCCGGTCAGTACCGAGGGCAGAATATCGGTCGGCCCGCCAGATTTTGCCTGGATCCAGCCAATGGCCAGTGCCAGCACGGCTACGGCGGCCGCAATGCTCCAGCTCATAACCCCATTGGTCAGGTAAGCCCAGACGGCAACCAGAATGACTTGAACAGCCAGTGCTGCGGTGGATGCTTTGGAAAGGGACATCTTGTTGCGCTCCTGTTAAATAAGGTTCAGACGAGTAGGTGTGCATTGTCACACTGTCATTTTCTTTCGGGTAATTTTTCTGGTTCCTGATCCCATTATTTATGCCATAGCGTGCTGCAACACGGCTAACCTGTCTGTTTTTATCCACCCGATAGATGTTGTCCTTTCCTCTGGTTTGCGCTGCAGGGGACGGCGTCAGTCTGGTCGTACTGGTAACATGATCTTTCCCGGAAATTTCCATGTGCTGTTTTCAGGATACTTGTCGAAAATATTCAGGAGAGGTGTATGGGCGCGGCCAGCTTTTTGCGACTGGTGATTCTTGCTGCCATCTGGGGTGGATCGTTTCTGTTCATGCGCATTGCCGCACCGGTTCTCGGGCCGGGTCTGCTGGTTTTGCTCCGGGTGGGGTTCGCGGCGGTATTTTTGCTGCTGGTGGCGCGTTTGTTGGGTAAAGCCCTCAAGGCGCGCGAGTATTGGCAGCATTACCTGATCCTGGGCCTGTTCAATTCGGCCTTGCCCTTTTTCCTGTTTGCCTTTGCCGCCAGAACGCTGTCGGCCTCCATGCTGTCGATCCTGAATGCCACTGCGCCGATCTGGGGCGCGCTGATCGGCGCACTCTGGTCACGTCAGGCCCTCACGATCAAAACCTCGCTGGGCTTGGGATTGGGAATACTGGGCGTGAGTTTGCTGGTGGGGTTTGACCGGATCACTTTTCTGCCCGGTGCCGGCGTAGCCATTCTGGCTGCCGTACTGGCGGCTGGTTGTTATGGCATCGCCACGACCTATGCCAAAACCGCGCGCGCTTCTGATGCTTTTGCCAATGCGCACGGCAGCATGTGGGCGGCGACCTTGCTGATCGCCCCGGTAGCGTGGCTGTCGCCTGCCAGTGCGATGCCGAGTACGGGCATCTGGCTCGCGGTGCTGGCGCTGGGTGTGTTGTGCAGCGGCGTGGCCTATTTGCTGTATTTCCGTCTGGTGGCCGATGTGGGTGCGACCTCCACGCTGACAGTGACTTTCCTGATTCCGGTATTCGGCATTCTCTGGGGCAGGCTGTTTTTGGGTGAAGCTGTGGGTTGGAACACGGTGCTTGGATCGTCCACCATCATTGCCGGCACGGTGCTGGTGACCGGGTTCAGCCCGCGGGCGCTGCTGCGCCGCGTAGTCTGACCTGCGACCAGGAAGTTGCCACTGTCTTTACATTGCCTGCATTGCCACTTTTACCCACCCCGCTTGCTGTTGCTCCTTGAGCCGGATTGCGATGCGGGTGAAGGCCAGGCCTTCCTCGTCGATCTTCTCTGCGCTCACTTCATATGGGGCAGATGCTTCGATGCGTACGTGCAGATGTTCATTCTTTTGCCAAAGCTCCAGCGTGCCATCCGGTCGTCGCTGCCAGTTGCCGAGCGTGGTCAGTGCGGTTTCGAAGGTCTGCGCACTGGTGTATTCGAAACGATCTTCAATCGTGATCGTGCCGCCGTTGGCGCGTTCATGGCGCAAGGTGCGGGTGAGCGCTTTTAGTGACCAGACGTTGTAGGCTGGCGCCAGATCGAGCGTGATTTCATCGGCATCCGCCGTGAAGCGGGTGGCGAGTACCTTGGGTTTGACTTTAGTGGCTTCGCGTTGCAACTCACCGGCAACCACGGGAACAGGGTGGCCGTAAGAGTTGATGGCCTTGATGGTGTAGCGCGCTTTGCTGAAGGTCTTGCTGGAATACACGGGTCGGCCGACATCGCCGGTAGGCTGTTCATTGCCGAGCGCGATGGTGTAGGAACCGATGTCGTTGTGGCTGTGGTTGGCGTTGCCGCCGGATTTGATGCTCGCGGCGAGCCTGCTTCCATCGCCCGGCGCCGGGCGGGTAACCAGCACGCCAACCTGATCGAAATAACTGCGCAGCGGATCGAGTGCTTCGGTTTGACTGGCGATGACGTACGGATGGGAGAACAGTTGCATGGCGGTGACGGATAAAGGCGCGCTATTGCCGCCTGGCTTGGTGCTGATCGGCACGGTGGACAATTTCAGCGGTAGCCCCAGCTCGAATGCCTCGTTGCTGTAGGCCAGTGTGAACGCATCGATTTTTTCCTTTGCATTGGCATCGCTGAACGCGGCGATATTGCCGGGCAGCATTTCGATGCGCGCGCCATAGAGCGCGATGTTGCGCACCTTGGAATCGGCAAACAGATCGAACCGGTTGCCCGTGGCCTGCATCAGTACCTCGCGCAATTCGGTGAAATGCGAAAAGCCGTAATTCCAATAACCCGGCCCTTCCGTGCTGTAACCATCGGTTGGAAAGCCTGCCAGAAAATGCCGGATGTAATGCTCGCCGGCCGCGGCAAATAGCGCACGGTCCTGGCGGTCGGGCAGGGCGGCCAGCGCGGCGGCGACAGTTCCCTTCAAGCAGACCGCGTTCCAGTTGTGGTCAGCATGCAGCCACCAATTATCTTTGTTGCCGGTGGCAAAGCTGCGGCGCAGCGGTGCAAAGATGCGCTCCTCCAGTGCCGCCTGCGTTTTCTGCCGCACAGCTGGACTGAGCGCATCGCCAAGCAGGTAAAGCGCCTGGGCGATGTCATTCGCCATATCCGCCGCCAGCAGATCCACCTCGTAATCCTGATTTTTAAAATTGCGCAGACGCTTGTCGTGCGCGGCCCAAGTCCAGGTCGGCTGGGTGTCGAGTTCGATCAGCGTGTGCTCAATCGCGGGCAGGAATCTTGCTTTGTTTTCCAGGCATTCGGCGATCACCAAGGGGTAGAGCCATGCCTTGCGTGCATTCATCATGCGCTCACCGTTCGGCCGGCTGCCGTTCCTTGAATACTCCAGATAGGCGTTGTCATCCCAGGCTGGAAACGGGCGGGTGAGCAGTTTCTCGGCCTCCTGGGTCAGTGCAGAGAGGCGAAGCGCCAGTGCTGGCTGATCCCAGACGGTGCGGTTGGCGCAATCCGCACCGATACCGCGCGGAAAAGCGGGCAGCAAGGGGGCGATGGCGGCAATGCGCGCCTCGTCGAGTTCGGCATATCGCGCGGCATGAACCGGGATGGCAATCAGCAACAAGGCAATAAACAGGGTGCGCATGAAAAATCCAGGCAAGGATCAATGGACTATATGGTAATTCCGGAATCAGGTTGATAGACGGTTAATTTGTTTGCCCCCGTTGCAATTGCGGGAAAACCCTAATAGGTATATATTGTTGACCCTTTTGTCGGATGAGTGGGCGTGCGTTTTAAGACGTTCGCACCGGTCTGGCGGTTTGAATGCTTTTGCTAAAGGTTGCAAGCGATGGACAGACAAAGCAGGTTGCAGGGCACGCTGTACAGCCCACAGTTTGAACAGGATAGCTGCGGTTTCGGTTTGATCACGCAGATGGACGACAAGCCTTCGCATTGGCTGGTTTCCACCGCGATCAGCTCGCTCGCCAGTCTGACGCACCGTGGCGCAGTCGCCGCCGACGGCAAATCGGGCGATGGCTGCGGCCTGCTGTTCCGCAAGCCCGATGGCTTCCTGCGCGCCGTGGCGGCTGAGAACGGCTTTGCGCTGGCCGAGCGTTATGCGGCGGGCCTGGTGTTCCACACTGCCGACGAATCGCTTGCCAATCTGAAACACGCCATCGAAGCACAGGGGCTGGTTTATGCCGGATTGCGCACCGTGCCGACCAATATCGAGGCCTGCGGCGAATATGCGCTCAAGACCCTGCCGCTGTTCAAGCAGGTGTTCGTGAACTGCCCGGCCGATCTTGATGATCTCGCGTTCGAGCGCAAGCTCTACCAGGCACGCCGCCTGGCCGAGAAGGCCAACGCTGCGGACGCAGCGTTCTACCTGCCCACGCTCAATCCGCACGTGATCTCGTACAAGGGCCTGGTGACGCCGGACAACCTGCCTGTGTTCTACCCGGACCTGGGCGATCCGCGTTTCGAATCGTCGCTCGCCGTGTACCACCAGCGCTTCTCGACCAACACTTGGCCGCAGTGGAAGCTGGCGCAGCCGTTCCGCTTCCTTGCGCACAACGGCGAAATCAACACCGTCGCCGGCAACCGGCTGTGGGCCAAGGCGCGTGAAGCGATCCTGGAAACGCCGCATCTGGACATGGACAGCGTGCGCCCGATCGTGCAGACCAACGGGTCGGACTCGATGAGCCTCGACAACATGCTCGAAGGCCTGTTGATGGGCGGCATCGATATCTTCCGCGCCATGCGCATGCTGGTGCCGCCGGCCTGGCAGAACGTCGACAGCAACGACCGCGACCTGCGCGCGTTCTACGAATACAACTCGCTGCACATGGAACCTTGGGACGGTCCGGCCGGTATCGTCTGGACCAATGGCCGCTATGCCGGTTGCATGCTCGACCGCAACGGCCTGCGCCCGGCGCGCTACGTGATCACCAAGGATCGCCATCTGACCATCGCCTCCGAAATCGGCGTGTGGAACTACAAGCCGGAAGACGTGGTGAAGAAAGGCCGCGTCAAGCCGGGCCAGATCGTCGCGGCCGATCTCTCGACGGGCGAATTCCTCGATACCGAAACCATCGACAACCGGCTGAAGTCGGCAAACCCGTACCGCCAGTGGATCAAGCGCCACGCGATCCAGCTCGAAGAGAGCGCCGATCCGGGCGCCGTGCAGTTGTGGGACAAGGGCCTGTTGCTCGCCTACCAGAAGCAGTTCCAGCTGACTTTTGAAGAGCGCGATCAGGTGCTGCGCGTGTTGGCGCAAGATGGCCAGGAAGCCATCGGCTCGATGGGCGACGACACGCCGATGGCAGTGTTGTCGCAACAGGTGCGCTCGCCGTTCGATTACTTGCGCCAGCAGTTCGCGCAGGTCACGAACCCGCCGATCGACCCGATCCGCGAAGCGATCGTGATGTCGCTGAACACCTGTTTCGGCTCCGAACGCAACGTGTTCCTGGAAGAGGAATACAACGCCAAGCGCATCGAAGTGCGCTCGCCGATCCTCTCCGGGCGCAAATTCCGGATCCTGACCGGGCAGATCGATCCGGATTACAAGAGCCGCTGCTTCGATCTTTCCTACGACCCGGCAACCGAGAACCTCAAGGCCGCGATCGAACGCCTGCAGGCCGGGGTGCTGGCTGCGGTACGGAACGACGGCGTGGTGATCGTGGTCTTGTCCGACCGCGCCATCGCCAAGGACCGCTTGCCGATCCATGCACTGTTTGCCACCGGCGCGGTGCAACATGCGTTGGTCAACAGCGGCTTGCGCTGCAAGACCAATATCGTGGTCGAAACCGCGACCACGCGCGATCCGCACCAGTTTGCCTGCCTGATTGGTTACGGCGCCACGGCCATCTACCCGTACCTGGCCTATCAAACGGTGCAGGAGTTGATCGATCTGGGGCAGATTGACTATCCGCTGGATAAAGCCTGTGCCAATTTCCGCAAGGGCATCGACAAGGGTTTGCTGAAGATTCTGTCGAAGATGGGTATTTCGACGGTTGCGTCCTACCGCAGCTCGCAATTGTTTGAAGCGGTCGGCATCCATGAAGACGTGGTCAAGCTGTGCCTGACCGGCACCGTATCGCGCATTTCCGGCGCGGATTTTGCCGATTTCGAAACCGATCAAAAGCAACTGAACAAGCTGGCCTTCAATCCGATGCGCCCGATCGGGCAAGGTGGTTTGCTCAAATACGTCCACGGCGAGGAATACCACGCCTACAACCCGGACGTGGTGATGCAATTGCAGAAGGCGGTGCAGGGCGGCGATTACGCCGAATACAAGAAATACGCCGCGCTGGTGAACGAACGCCCGGTGGCGATGTTGCGCGACTTGATGGGCCTGAAGCTGGATGCGACCAAGGCGATTCCATTGTCGGAAGTCGAACCGGTCGAGGCCATCCTGAAGCGTTTCGACTCCGCCGGTATGTCGCTCGGTGCGCTCTCTCCAGAAGCGCACGAAGCGCTGGCCGAGGGCATGAACCGCCTCGGCGCGCGTTCCAATTCGGGCGAAGGTGGCGAAGACCCGGTGCGCTACGGCACGGTCAAAATGTCCAAGATCAAGCAGATCGCTTCGGGCCGCTTTGGCGTGACGCCGCATTACCTGGTCAATGCCGAAGTGCTGCAGATCAAGGTGGCGCAAGGCGCGAAGCCGGGCGAGGGCGGCCAGTTGCCGGGCGACAAGGTCTCTCCCTTGATCGCCAAGCTGCGCTGCGCCAAGCCGGGCATCAGCCTGATTTCGCCGCCGCCGCATCACGATATTTATTCGATCGAAGACTTGGCTCAACTGATCTTCGACTTGAAGCAGGTCAATCCGCAGGCGCTGGTATCGGTGAAGCTGGTGGCCGAGCCCGGTGTTGGCACGATTGCTGCTGGTGTAGCCAAGGCCTACGCCGATTTGATCACGATCTCCGGCCATGACGGTGGCACCGGCGCTTCGCCGCTGACTTCGGTGAAATACGCCGGTACGCCGTTCGAACTCGGCCTGACCGAAGCGCAACAGGTATTGCGCGCCAACGGCCTGCGTGGCCGGGTTCGCGTGCAGGCCGACGGCGGCTTGAAGACGGGTCTGGATGTGATCAAGGCGGCGCTGATGGGCGCGGAATCGTTCGGTTTCGGCACCGGGCCGATGGTGGCGCTGGGCTGCAAGTTCCTGCGCATCTGCCACCTGAACAATTGCGCGACCGGCGTGGCGACGCAGGAAGTGAAGCTGCGCAGCAAGCACTTTATCGGCCTGCCGGAAATGGTGATGAACTACTTCACCTATGTGGCGCAGGAAACGCGCGAGCTGATGGCGCAGCTGGGTGTGCGCAGCATGGAAGAGCTGATCGGCCATAGCGAATTGCTGGCGCTGGAAAACGGCATTACCGACAAGCAGCACAAGCTGCAGTTGGATGTGCTGCTCAGCCAGGGCGGCATTGCCGAAGCGGAACCGCGCTTCTGCGTGGAAGCGTCCAATCCCTCGTTCGACAAGGGCGAGTTGGCCGAGCAGATGGTGAAGGATGCGCTGGCCGGCATCAAGGCAGCGCAGCCGCAGGTGCTGGAATATGCGGTGCATAACGTGAACCGCTCTATCGGTGCGCGTCTCTCGGGCGAGATCGCCAAGGCGCACGGTGCGGAAGGGCTGCCGGCGGATTGCCTGACGATCAAGCTGAACGGCTCGGCCGGTCAAAGCTTGGGCGTATGGAATGCCCAGGGCCTGACGATCGAGCTGGAAGGCGATGCTAACGATTACGTCGGCAAGGGGATGTCTGGCGGCAAGGTAATCATCTACCCGCCCAAGGGCAGCGGTTTTGAATCGCAGGATGCGGTGATTGCCGGCAATACCTGTCTGTACGGCGCAACCGGCGGCGAGCTGTTCCTGGCAGGAGCCGCGGGCGAGCGTTTCGCAGTGCGCAACTCGGGTGCGACAGCGGTTGTGGAAGGCGTGGGCGACCACGGTTGCGAATACATGACCGGTGGTTGCGTGATCGTGCTCGGCGATACCGGCTACAACTTCGGCGCGGGCATGACCGGCGGCTTTGCTTTCGTCTACGACCCGGAGCGCAAGTTCGCCTATCGCTACAACAACGAGTTGATCGACATCAACCACATGAATACCGAGCCAATGGAGCCGCACCGCGCCTTCCTGCGCGAGAAGCTGGAGCAGCATGTGAAGCTGACCGGCAGCTCGATTGGCAAGGAACTGCTGGAAGATTTCGATGCTGCTGCGGATGCCTTCTGGCTGGTTAAGCCGAAGGCGGCCAAGCTAGACAGTCTTTTGCAAGACTAGTGAGGAGTTAAGGGTGAGGCATGAGGAGTCAGCCACACCCCGTTCTGATGAATTTGGCGCAAGCGTATGAGCTGTCGGGTTTTACCCCTCACACCTCACTCCTTTCGCCTTACGAGGTAACACACAATGTCAGACGTATTCCAGTTCATGAACGTGGCCCGCGATCCGGGCGCCAAGGTCGATGCCGCCGAGCGCAAGATCGTGTTCAAGGAAATCTACGCATCGCTCGCCACCAGCGACGCCAGCGAGCAGGCTGCGCGCTGCCTGCATTGCGGCAACCCGTATTGCGAGTGGGAATGCCCGGTGCACAACTTCATCCCCAACTGGCTGAAGCTGGTCAAGGAAGGCAAGTTGTTCGAAGCGGCCGAGATGAGCCACAAGACCAACTCCCTGCCGGAAATCTGCGGCCGGGTCTGCCCGCAGGATCGCCTGTGCGAAGGCTCGTGCACGCTGAACCAGGGCGGCTTTGGCGCGGTGACGATCGGATCGATCGAGAAATATATCACCGACGAAGCCTGGAAAGCCGGCTGGCGTCCGGATATGTCCAATGTGATCGCAACCGGCAAGAAGGTTGCCATCATCGGCGCAGGTCCGGCGGGGCTAGGCTGTGCGGATATCCTGGTGCGCAACGGCGTGCAGCCGGTGGTGTTTGATCGCTACGAAGAAATCGGCGGCCTGCTCACCTTCGGCATTCCCGAATTCAAGCTGGAAAAAGACGTGATCGCCCGTCGTCGCAGCATGATGGAAGAAATGGGCGTCGAGTTCCGTCTGAATACCGAGATCGGCAAGGATGTGTCGTTCGAGAGTCTGCTGGCCGATTACGATGCCGTTTTCATGGGCATGGGCGCGTACAAGTACATGAAGGGCGGCTTTGCCGGCGAAGAGCTGCCGGGCGTGATCGAAGCGCTGCCTTTCCTGATCAACAACGTTCGCCAAAACATGGGCACGCTGCCGGCCGGTGAAGCGCATCAGTCGATGCAGGGCAAGCGCGTGGTCGTGCTCGGCGGCGGCGATACCGCGATGGACTGCAACCGCACCGCCATCCGCCAGGGCGCCAAGAACGTGATCTGCGCCTACCGCCGCGACGAAGCCAACATGCCCGGCTCCAAGCGCGAAGTCGCCAATGCCAAGGAAGAAGGCGTCAACTTCCTATGGAACCGCCAGCCGACCGGCATCGCCCGTCAGCTCGACGGCACGCTGGTGCTGACGCTGGTGACCACGCAACTGGGCGAGCCGGACGAAAAAGGCCGCCGCAAGCCGGTGATCGTCGCCGGATCGGAAGAAGCGATCATCTGCGATCACGTGATCATCGCCTTCGGCTTCCAGACCGAAGCCGCGCCGTGGTTCGAGAAGCACAGCATCGCGGTCGATGAATGGAACCGCACGCTTGCGCCGCAGGGCCAGAAATTCCAGTACCAGACCAGCAACGCCAAGGTGTTCGCCGGCGGCGACCAGGTGCGCGGCGCCGATCTGGTGGTGCGCGCGGTGTTTGAAGGACGGCAGGCCGCGCAAGGGATGCTGGAGTTTCTTGGGGTTTGGTGATTTTTGGCTGCAGCCTAGTTGTGACAACGCCCGCTTTTGCGGGCGTTGTTGTTTACGGGTTGAGGAATGACTGGCAGGACGTTAACATGGGTTTCAAAGCACTGTTTTTGGATTGGCTGGTCAAAGGAGCGCAACAATGCGGCTGTTGTTTGAGTGGGACCCGGCCAAGGCTGCTTCAAATCTCAAGAAACATGGTCTGGATTTCGAGACTGCATCACAAGTTTTCCATGATCCGTTGGCTTTGACCTTGTTCGATGAAGAACACAGCGAACAAGAAGATCGCTGGATTACCTTGGGTCAAGTCGATGGCCGGAAGTTGGTGGTGGCAGTACATACCTGGCATGAAAATGAAACCACGACCCGGGTGCGCATTATCTCCGCACGGCTCGCTACCCGGCACGAAGAACGGCAATACCAAGGCGACCAGTAAACACACTCAAGCAAAGGTAAACCCCATGCGCAAAGAATACGATTTCAGCAAGGCAACACGCGGCAAATTCTACCGCCCCGATGCGGAATTGCATCTGCCGGTTTACCTTGATGAGCCAGTCCAATCACGGCTTGCCGAGTTGGCCCACAACAAGGGCGTGGCCCTCTCTACTCTAGTCAATTCGATGCTGAAGAAAGATATTGAGTTGATTGAAATGGCGAAGTAAGTCATGGACGAAAAACCAATTGATACTGGCCCTATCGATTCTAGGTTTCCAATGTTTAACATCGATACATTCGATTTGAATGATTGGTTCAGTCGCTGTGATATGGAATCAGTTTCAGACTGGGACGACAAGCTTAAAGAATGCGAGTTTTTCTTTAATTCACTTGCAATAGAAACAGAGCGCAATAAATTCAGATGGTTAGTATCTGCATTCCTAAATTCAGCATACAGTTTCTTCGAATCCACAGCACTTACAGCCTACTTTAGGTACACAGACCCAGAGAGCGGAGAGCCTTACGAAGATATTGAGGGGCTTGCAGTTCTGCGCAAACACGTAAAAATCACTCAAAACCAGAATAATCCGGATTATGTGAAAACAACTGGGCTGACACCAATAACCAAGCAGCTTTACGAAATCCGCAAAAAGAACACGCACCACTGTTCACTCTCCATTATGGTCGCGGGGGCGTCGCTGCCGGAAGACTTCCATTTTGGGAACATGCGAGGCGAAGGCATACCCGTTATGCCACTTTGCCGAGAAGCATTGACCTTGATCCAGAAAGTTTATGCAGAGATAAATGCTTGAGCACTAACGTAGCCGCGTAGGTTGGAAAAGCGAAGCGCCTTCCGACGTTTGGTTTCCGATATTGGGTATTTGAATCCGATGCGTCGGATGGCGCCTTTGGCTTATCCGACCTACCTGTACTTTGTCAGCAAGGGGCGGATACGCAATCGCCCGATTTCAACGTGGCACGGGCGATTTCAATGGGCCTTGCCCAGATGGTGCCACCCCGCTACGCTTCTGCCATTCCTTTGCCTGCGGAAAAGCCATGCTCTCCTCCGTTTCTCCCCTGTTATCCGTGGTGTCCAGTTGTGCCAAGGCCATGCTGTGGTTCAGCGATCTGCACAAACAGACCCGCGGCAATGTGCGGGCGCTGGTCGAGGAGCTGAAAGAAAATTCGCGCCTGTGCTTTCGGGTGATCGAGGACGATGTGCCGCCCGAGGCGGTCATTCCACGTTTCTCTACCGTGGTGTTCGACCGGCTTAACGAAAGCGGCTTCGATTTCAATACGGTCAAGCGTTCTGCCATCCCGGATTTCGAGGGGTTGTCCGGCTGCGATCTGGCGCCGTGGGCGGGCAAGCCGACCAGCCTGCTGATCGCCAGCATCTACGACAAGATCAAGGATCTGCGCTCGATTCACGCGCTCAATGCCAAGGAGCCGCGTTTGTGGCGGCGGCGGATCATCAATATCCACAAGCGCCTGTTGCTGCTGTTGCGCCACGCCAGCGAGTAGGCGCTTGGCCATCGCTGCGGGCTATTTCACCAGCGAAGGATAAAGCCGCGCGGCAATCAGGATGAATACGACCAGTGTCAGCAGCAATACCCCGCAATTGGTGATGGCCGAGTGGATACTGTGTCCGTTGACGATCATCAGGCCGCGCAGCAGGTCAACCAGATAAGTCAGCGGATTGAAGCGCGCGATCCATTTTAGCCATTCCGGCATGATTTCCAGCGGGTAGATGGCATTGCTGGCAAAAAACAGTGGCATGGTTAGCACCTGACCAATGCCCATGAATCGTTCCCGGGTCTTGACGATGCAGGCAATGATCAACGAAAAAGTCGAGAATGTGGCGGAACCCAACACCACGCCAGTCGCTACCCCGGCAATGGCGCTTACTTCCCAGCGCAATTCCACATGCATCAGCAGTGCCACCACGTAGATGATCGAGGCCTGCACCAAACCGCGCAATCCCGCGGAAATGGCTTTGCCCAATACCAGTGCTTCGCGCCGGGCCGGGGTGACGAGCAATTTGTGGACGATGCCCAGATCGCGTTCCCAGATCACGGCAATGCCGTAGAAGATGGCGCTGAACAAGACGCTTTGCGCCAGAACGCCGGGTGTCATGAACGCCAGATAGCTGACTTCGCCGGTGGGAATGCCGCGGACCCGGCTGAAAACCTGCCCGAATATGGCCAGCCAGAGAATGGGTTGAACTGCGCGCGAGAGCAGGGCCGAAGGTTCGCGAAACATCTTGGCCAGTTCGGCTTCGGTAATGGCGGCGGTGACCCGCAAGAATCTGAACATATATTTCCTTAACCGAGTCGGCGCGCCGTGGTGCGGGTTTTGCGAACGTCGCGATAGCGGCCGCCTTCTTCCTGCAGCGCACTGCCGCTGCTGTAGTGCGAAAACACATCGTTCAGATCGGCATCCGGGCCAACTTGCTGTTTCAGCGCGGCGGGCGTGCCGACTGCTGTCACCGTGCCCTGATGCAGGATGGCCAGTTCATCGCAGAGGAAATCGGCTTCTTCCATGTCGTGCGTGGTGATCAACACGGTGATGCCATATTGGCGGCGCAGTTCCAGTAGCCGATCCCAGACATGGCGGCGTGCGACCGGATCCAGGCCGATGGTGGGTTCGTCCAGGAACAAGACGCTGGGCCGGTGCAGCATTGCCTGCGCCAACTCCAGGCGCCTGATCATGCCGCCCGAATAAGTTTTCACCAGTTTGGCGGCGGCTTCGCTCATGCCCATGAATTGCAGTGCTTCGGTGATCCGCTGTTCCCTGTCCTTGCCGCGAATGTCATACAGGCGGGCAGACAGGCGCAGGTTTTCGTAGCCGGTCAAGGCGCCATCGGCGGAGAGCATTTGCGGAACATAGCCAATTTTCGCCCGCACCTGCAGCGGGGATTGAATGACATCGATTCCCGCAACGTGGGCCGAGCCTGCGGTTGGCGTGAGCAAGGTGGTCAATATCTTGAGGGCCGTGCTTTTGCCCGCGCCGTTGGGGCCCAGCAATCCGAAAATCTGGCCCTGATGTATCTGGAGATCGATGCCTTTCAGTGCGACAAAGTTGCCGTAATGGTGGACCAATCCGGCAACTTCCACCGCTAATGGGTCGATGGATTTCATGGTGGGGGCAAATGGGGGAACAAGATGTTTTTCAATCATAGTCGAGTGACTGCAAGGTTCTGTTGACGTTTGATTAATTTTTACGTGGATGGGTATTGTGTCCCGGGACAAGTCATTTGCCACGCCGTGGTACGAGTACCGCAAGTGGCGAATAGTCGTGGAGCAGTGTCTGGCAAACGGTCCTGGCTTGGGTTAAGCGGCTGTAGTGCCAATTGAGCGGTTGTAGCAAAGCTTGAATGAAAAGGGCTTTCGAAGACTTTGGAAACGAGTGATAGATGGTACGTTTACCTTATTTCCCTTAGAGGAAGGATGATTTTGACGGATGAAATGAGAACGTGTGAAGAAATCAGAGTGCGATTTCCGAGGGGGTGACATTTTCTTGGTTCTTGGCGGGAGTACGGTGATTATTGCATTCCAAGTGGATACCGCCATTCCGTTCCCATATTGTCGTCGGTGATCGGTATTTTGCCGATGGTGCGAGCAAGGATGTCAGGACAGTTTTCAATCTGGATGGTCTTCAATTGAGCGGCAAGTTGCCGATCCTGGTTACGCCGCAGGTCGAGTATCGTTTGGCCGTTGATCCGGTAAGCTTCGAGAATGCGAAACCATCGCTCGTAATCTACAGCCAACGGCGTGAGCGAAACTACCATGTGGTTCGTGAACAGTGCTCCGTACGGATAAGCCAGACACCCTGTGCGCTGTGCCCGTTCGGAACCGGTCGTGTTGTAATAAAAAATTCCCCCCGGTTGCAGATGTTCTTTGATCAGGTCAAGAAATTCCGTGGAGAGCAGATTGGTCGCGTTGGCCCTGAAATGCCAAGTGGTGTTAGAAACGATGGCGTCAAACCGGCTTCCCGGATTCCGGTGCAGCCAGCGCCTGCCGTCGTCGGTGACGATACGGACCTTGGGATTGGTCAGTACCGATGCTACCTCGGGCTTTTGAGCCACCAGCTCAAGGTAACCTGGGTTGATTTCGATAATTGTCAGTGATGAGACTTCCGGATTGTTTGCAATGACCTGCGCCCATGAGCCGGATGCGAAGCCGATCATCAGTACGTTCCTGGGATGGGGATGAAAAAGGCTTAATGCATACGGTCGCACAATGCCATTGATATCGTTGAATAAATCAATTTTGAAACGACCATCGTACATGCCATTACCGTAGACCGCCCCGGTCTGGTCGACGGTGATGATGCCGCTGCGGTTTTCAATGACATTGGCAAAGGCGGTTGTGGCGTCCGGTGATTTCTTCCACATCAAGGATTCAAGCGCGCCGGAAGTCAGCGACGGGAGCAGGAGTAAGGTGACGGCGCCCAGCCCCGTTGCCTTTCCCGCATTAAGCCACTTTGACTGCGGGGAAAGCGGGAGTGAAATGGCCAGCAGCATGGTGCAAACCAGCCCTGCAAGCACCAGGACGATTGCAATGTTCACAAGGCGCATGCGATCCATCAAGACGAAGCCAGTCAGGATACAACCCGTTGCCGATCCGGCGATGTTGGCAAGATAGAGCAGTGCGGTCTGCATGCCGGCGCGGTTGTCCGCTGCGACGCCGAGGTGTGCGAGACACGGGAACAATATTCCCCACTTTCGCGCCAGAAAGTACACCAGAAGCAGGCAGACCCCCAGCAAAACCGGACCCAATACGCCGAGGTGCCCTACGATGGGCAAAAACAGCGAGCCAAGCAAATTGGCCAGGATCAGGCCCTCTACCAGACCGCGCCGGCCGTTTTCGCCGGCCGCTTCGCACCATTCGCCGGCTTCGCGCGAACCGGAGGCCAGTCCGACAAGGAATGCCCCGAGTGTGACCGCAAAAGCAAGCGCACTGCTTCCCGTTGCAAAGGATACGGTACGGAAAAAGAAAATTTCGTAAGAGAGCGAGATAAAGCCGCCGGCAAAGGCCAGGGCCAGCACCGTGCCGAAGCCCAGCACCGGTGACGATGCCGGTCGGGCCGGAGGTTGGGTTGATAAAACCCGCACCTCGCGACGGTCACGCACATGAACGACAAGTGCGCCGCTTGCGACCAGGGCATTCATGGATGCCGCCATGTAAATGACGGTCTGCATGCCGAAAAACGGGAACAGCAGGCAGGCACAGACAAGACAGGATGCCCCGGCGCCCAAAGTGTTGACATAGTAGAGCAGACCGACCGAGCTGCCCACATTCCCGGAACGGCTGACGAGATGGCTCACCAGGACCGGTAAAGTGGCTCCCATCAGTAGCGTGGGCACAATCACCAGAAGCAAGGTGACTATAGCCGTCAGCGTCAGCGGCATGCCCAAGGCGATTGAACCAACTTTGTCGAAGATATCCAGTGAAACGATGCCGAAGCTTCCGGTCAGCAGCTCAATGGCAGCCAGCAGTGGTAGCAGCGGAATGCTGCGCCGCCTGGATAGCCAGCCGCCCGCCAGACTGCCCAAGCCCAGTCCGATCATGAATGCGGTCACGACGATCGTGACCGATTCGATGTTGACGCCAAAGATGCGGAACAGCGCGCGCTGCCAGACCAGTTGGTAGATCAGCGCGGGAAATCCGGAAAAAAAGAACAGGACACAGAGGATGCGTTTCCAGCGGATGGCATAGGTACCGGGGAGGGCAATGGCCGTCCCGGAGTCGGTTAAAGCATCGAACGCATTTTCTGGCTCCATGGCAACTCCTGATTCTCTGGTTATTGTTTTCGAGCAGGCATCACGTCTTGCCTGGCGTTGTCATGTTTTCCAGATTAGTTCACTTGCGGTTTTGTGCCATGCGAGGGAACCGGCGCGGAACGCCGAATGGTAAAGAGGTGCATGAGGCCGACGCTGACCGCCCACAAGGCGATGCCACCGAATATGTCAATCAGGTAGTGGCCGCCCTCGGTAATCGTTGAGAGGATCATGAGCGCGTTGAGTAAAAAAACGAGCCAGAAACCACAGCGGGTCCATCGCATTGACTGGATGAAAAGTAAAGCCATGATCGTATGAAAAGACGGAATCGAGACCAGTCCTTGCATTTCTCCTGGACGAAAAACACGGAGCGAGCCATTCCGGAGCATTTCAAAGTGTGAAATCGTGTGCAATTCGCTTGGACTGGCCAAACCATAAAACGAGTAAGCCTCCCCAGCCGGATAAACGCCGGCGATGAGTATCGTCAAAATGCTGGACAGCATGATAAGGGATACCAATTCCCGCAAATACCCGGTTTTTCCCTTCAAGCCGATTACCACGGGGATCGTGACCAGTTGAACCATGCCGCTCAGATAAGCCAGGTGCAATAGTCGGGTGATCGGAGGGCGGCTTCGCACCCACTCATACACGAGCGGCCAGTGGAATCCCATTCGGGCATCGAGTTCCGCCAGATCCTGGTCAATGAGCGGAGGCGCCAGGGCAATCAGCAGGTATTGCAGGATGGCCGTCACATTTGAAAACGCGACCAGTAGCGCAACACAGTGCAAGCAGGTGGCCACGTTGGAAAGAGGATTTCTGAACCTGGACGCAACAAACCATTGCATTCTGTCGAGCAGGAAAAGCATGCCCGCAAGCGTCGCCAGCGCGGACACCGGTATCACGGTGGAGATCAAACTCGCGGGTTCGATCGAGCGATGGGTTTGCGCCAGCCAGATGGCATCGACAATCATGAGTGCCAGAACAACGCCCCACCTGATGAAATCACCGCCAACGAAGATGCGATCCTGCTTATGTATTGTTCTCCCTCCGTTACCCGGGGTGGCCGCTTGCACAGCGTCCGGATGGGAAACTCATGGTTCACGGTAGTGCAGTGTTCCCGGCATCGCAAGATGTGCCACGGTCAATGAGCACGGGTTCCTGGTAGGAAGTTTCGTCCCCGGCAGGGCAGGGGGAACAATAGCCTTTCCCGTGAGCGGTTTGAGGGGCATCATTCACTTTCCTTGCCATTTTCCCTTTCCTCCAGAAAAGGAAAAATGGCCTTTGCTGAATGAGACCACGAATATGACAAGCAAGCATTCGCACCCCATCGTGTGCAGTCTGCTGGAGAATGATCTTTACAAATTCACCATGTGGCAGGCCTTGCTGCACAGCAATCCGGGTGCTCAGGCAGAGTATGGTTTTGTCTGCCGCAATGCGACGCTGTTTCCGTTGGCAGAACTGAAAGAAGAGGTGGAGCGCGAACTGGATCACCTGTGCACACTCAGTTTTGCTCAGGACGAACTGGATTACCTGCGCGGGCTGCGCTTTATCAAGAGCGATTTCGTGGATTTTCTCACCGTGTTTCGCTTTCAGCGTCGCTTCATTAGCGTGAGTACGGAAGGCGAGCATCTGGTAGTGCAGGCCAAGGGGCCGCTGGTGCATGTGATGGGCTTCGAGATCTTCGTGCTCTATATCATCAACGAACTGTATTTCCGTCGCATGCCGGCTGGAGTTGAAGTGCTGGACGATGCGAGATTGAGGCTGCAGGCCAAGATCGGCACTCTGCGCGAGGCCTCGACCGAGTTGCAGCAGTACCCGGCATTCCCGTTCATGTTTTTTGATTTCGGCCTGCGCCGTCGTTATTCCGGGGTCTGGCAGGCGGAAGTGGTACAGACGCTGGCGCGAGAATTGCCGGATTATTTTCGGGGTACCTCCAACGTATATCTGGCCAAGAAGTTTGGTCTGACGCCCATTGGCACCATGGCGCACGAATACCTGCAGGCCTATCAGTCATTTCCCATTCGGTTGCGCGATTTCCAGAAAGCGGCACTGGAAGGCTGGGTGCAGGAGTTCCGCGGTGACTTGGGGGTGGCACTGACCGATGTGGTGGGGATGGATGCGTTTTTGCGCGATTTTGACCTGTATTTCGCCAAGCTATTCGATGGCCTGCGGCACGATTCGGGCGAACCGGTTGCCTGGGGAGAAAAGGCGATTTCGCATTATAAAAAGCTGCGTATCGATCCCCTGACCAAGCGCCTGGTATTTTCCGATGGGCTCACCATTGCCGCTGCGCTTGAATTGCATCGCCATTTCAGGGGACGCATTGCCACGAGTTTTGGTATCGGGACGAATCTGTCCAACGATACTGTCCATCCGGCGCTGAATATCGTGATGAAGATTACCTCGTGCAATGGTCAGCCCGTGGCCAAGCTTTCCGATTCGCCCGGCAAGACACTCTGCGATGACCATACTTTCCTGGCGTATCTGCGTCAGGTCTTCCTGCTTCCGGCTGTGGCGGTGTAAAGAATATTCGCGGTCGGATTGATCGCGATAACCCAATCCGCATTGATCGACAGGCCGGGCAAGCTCATGCCAACGTCAGACTCGCCATCGTTCCATTGCAGCGCTGGCGCAAGTGTTCGCGCAGCAAAGCCACGGTGGGCGAGAGCTGGCGGCGGCCGGCGCAGATCAGCGAAAGCGGCGCGGACTCGCCGCTCCAGTCCGGGCACAGGCGCACCAGTCGTCCCGCTTGCAGATCGGGCACCAGATCGAGCAGCGATTTGCTGGCAATGCCAAACCCGGCCACGGCCCAGCGGCGCACGGCATCGGCGTCGTCCGATACCCGGTTGCCGCTGACGGCCACGCTGATTTCCTCGCCATCCTTGAAAAACTGCCAGCGTTCATGCACTTCATCCCCCAGGCGGTAGCGCAGGCAATTGTGCGAGGACAACTCCGCCGGCGTTGCCGGGCTGCCGTGGCGCGCGACATACGCTGGCGAGGCGCACAGCACGCGCCGGTTGGACGGGAGCAAGGGCAGCGCGACCAGTCCCGAGTCGGCGGGTATGCCATAGCGAATGGCGATATCCACCGGCTGGCGATAGATGTCTGCCAGCCGATCCGAGAGGTGAATGCGCAGGGTCACTTCCGGATAAAGGGCCTGGAACTCGTCCAGCCAGCCCAGCATCTGGTTGCGACCCAGGTCGGACGGCATTGAAATTTGCAGATGATCGCGGACGACCTGGCGGCCCGTGGCGATTTCCTCCACGGCATCCTTGAGCCCGGCCAGTGCCAGGCGGGCGGCAGGTAGCAGGCGTTCGCCTTCGGTGGTCAGGCGCAGGCTGCGGGTTGAACGCAGCAGCAGCGCCATGCCCAGCTCGGCTTCCAGCCGCTTCAGGCTGGCGCTGGCCACGGCCGGCGAGATATCCAGCGTGCGCGCAGCGGCAGACAGGCTGCCACTGTCGGCGGTCAGGACAAAAATTTCCAGATCGTGCAGGTTTTTTATTTTCAAAATAATTTTGAAAGTAATTCGTGTAACGGCTAGTTTATCTGCGATATGCGTTGATTGATACTTCAAACCTGCTCACGATCTTGCTGCGAGGGTGTGATCGGGGCTCATGTGCTGCTCAAAATCCTCATGTACTACTTGTACATTCCGGTTTTTGCGCTGCTCTTCACCCCGTTGACACCCTCTCGCGACAGATCGTAAACAGGTTTGAGCCCATCTTATCTTGAACGGAAAAACACCATGAAAGCCATTGCCTACCAGTACTCTCTGCCGATTACCGATCCGCTTTCCCTTCAGGACATCACCTTGCCGGACCCGGTGGCCAGCGGCCGCGATCTGCTGGTGGAAGTCCGGGCGGTCTCGGTCAATCCCGTCGATACCAAGGTGCGCCTGGGTGTGGCACCTGCCGAGGGCGAATGGAAAGTGTTGGGCTGGGATGCGGCCGGAATCGTGCGCGCCGTCGGGCCAGAGGTGACGGGTTTCCGGCCGGGAGACCGGGTTTGGTACGCCGGCTCGATTGCCCGGCAGGGTAGCAATAGCGAACTGCAATTGGTCGATGAACGCATCGTCGGGCGCATGCCCGAGAGCCTTGATTTTGCCCAAGCCGCCGCGTTGCCGCTGACTGCGATCACCGCTTGGGAAATGCTGTTCGATCGCCTGGCGATTGCGCCGGGCAAGCCAGCCAACCAGGGCGCGCTGCTGATTATTGGCGCGGCGGGCGGCGTGGGCTCGATCATGGTTCAACTTGCTCGACGCCTGACTGCGCTGACCGTGATCGGCACCGCTTCGCGACCGCAAACCCAGGAGTGGGTGAAGGCGTTGGGCGCACATCACGTAATCGACCACAGCCAGCCCATTTCGGCGGAACTCCAACGCATCGGTATTTCGCAAGTGCAATACGCGGTCAGCCTGACGCACACCGACCAGCATTTTGCCGAGATTGCCCAATCCATGGCGCCGCAAGGCCAATTCGGGTTGATCGACGACCCGAAGACGATCGACATTTCCCTGCTCAAGCGCAAGAGCGTATCGCTGCACTGGGAATTCATGTTCACCCGCTCGTTGTTCGGTACCGCAGACATGGCGGGGCAGGGCCGTTTGCTCGATGAACTGGCTGGACTTGTGGATGCCGGGCTGATCCGTACGACCGTGGGCGAACACTTCGGCACAATCAGTGCCGCCAATCTGCGCGGCGCGCATGCTTTGCTTGAGAGCGGGCAGGCGAAGGGCAAGATCGTATTGGAAGGTTTCTGATCTGGTCGGGAAAACCGGCATTGTTTTTCTACCATTGAGCCGCATGTGAAACAACGACTGACCTAATACAACCTGAAAGAGGCATCCCATGACTACCTTGTTCGATCCAATCCAAGTCGGCGACTTGCAATGGCCCAACCGTATTGTGATGGCACCACTAACCCGTTGCCGCGCCAGTGCCGGCCGCGTTCCCAATGCCTTGATGGCCGAGTATTACGCCCAGCGCGCCAGTGCCGGGCTGATCCTGAGCGAAGCGACTGCGGTGACGCCGCAAGGCGTGGGCTACCCGGATACGCCGGGAATCTGGTCTGCCGAGCAGGTTGCCGGCTGGAAGCTTGTCACCGATGCCGTGCATGCCGCAGGCGGGCGTATTTTTGTGCAACTGTGGCATGTCGGACGGATTTCCGATCCTGAGTATCTGAACGGCGAATTGCCCGTCGCGCCCAGCGCGATTGCTGCCCAAGGGCATGTGAGCCTGTTGCGGCCGATGCGCGATTTTGTGACCCCGCGCGCGCTGGAAACCGCGGAGATTCCAGGCATTGTCGAGGCTTACCGCCAAGGCGCGGAAAACGCGAAGCTTGCCGGGTTCGATGGCGTGGAACTTCACGGTGCCAATGGCTATCTGCTGGACCAATTTTTACAGGACAGCACCAACAAGCGGACGGATCAGTATGGCGGTTCCATCGAAAATCGGGCGCGCCTGATGCTGGAAGTGACCGATGCGGCCATTTCGGTCTGGGGGCCGGGGCGCGTGGGAATGCATCTCGCGCCACGTGGCGATGCGCACACCATGGGTGATTCTGATCCTTTGGCTACGTTCAGTTACGTGGCCAAGGAATTGGGTCGGCGCGGTATTGCGTTCATCTTTGCCCGTGAATCTCTGGGTGCCAAACAGATTGGTCCTGCGCTGAAAAAAGCCTTTGGTGGTGTGTATATCGCCAACGAAGCGTTTACCCGCGACAGTGCGCAGCAGGTACTGGATGCCGGTGAAGCGGATGCGGTTTCATTCGGCAAGGATTTTATCGCCAATCCCGATTTACCACGGCGGCTGGCATTGGATGCGCCGCTTAACCCGCACCGTCCGGAAGCTTTCTACGGTTATGGCTTGCCCGATCCTGTGGTTGGCTATATCGACTACCCGGATCTCGAAGCTGCAATGGGTTGAGTTTGGAGTGACCGCGCCAATAAAAACGCCTGCAAGGATGCAGGCGTTTTTATATTCAGTTTCGATTACGGTTTCGGACGTTTGCGGAACGGTTTAGCCGTGTTGCTGGTGAATTCGCCCTTGCCTTTGAACGGCTTCTTGGGGGCCGCACCAGGTTTCAGGCTGAGCGTGGTGGCTTTCTTCGGCGGCAGCTTGGTGGATTCCGGGGGCATTTCACCTCCTTGCTTGATGCGTAGCGGCTGTCCCATCACTTGCACACCATTCAGATGCTCAAGCACTTCTTTGGGCATGCCATCCGGCAATTCAACCAGGCTGTAACTGTCGAAAATTTCGATACGACCGACAAGCTTGGCGTCAAGGCTCGCTTCGTTGGCGATGGCGCCGACGATATTGTTCGGCGTGACCGCATGGTTGCTACCGACTTCAATCCGGAAGGTGCTGGTTTTTGACTTGGCTTTGCTCGCTTCCTTCTTCTTGGCAGCAGGCCGCTCGGCGGGTTCGGCAAAGGCGGTGAGTACCGATGGATTGGCTTCCCTGTTTTCAGTTTTGACTGGCGCGGCTGCTTTAGTCTTGGCAGGCTTGGTTTCCGCCGCGGGCGCCTGTGCTGGCGAGATCGCTGCGACTGCGGCCGGAGCGGCTGCCACGGTATCACGGCTGATTCTCAGCGCCTGGCCGGCTACGCGCACCGATTTCAGGTGTTCGAAAGATGCCTCTGGCAAGGATTCCGGCAGATCGAGCACGCTGTAATCGTCAAAGATTTCGATACGGCCGATATTTTTGGAGTCGAGATTGGCTTCATTGGCAATCGCGCCGACGATGTTGCCCGGTTTTACGCCATGCGCATGGCCGACTTCGATGCGGAATGTCTGCATGCCGGGATCGGCCGGGCGAACAACCCGCGCCTTTTTCGGATGATCCATGCGATCAGCTGGCTCGAAACGCTCTGCACGAGGTCTGCGATCCGGGCGCTCTGATCGCTCGCTGCGCTCGGTGCGTTCAAATCGTGCACCGCGAGCCGGTCGTTCGTCGGACCATGGGGAGGCGGGTTCGCGCTTGGCTTTGTCGAGCAAAAGCGGTACGCCGCCACGCGCCATTTTTGCCAGTGCGGCGGCGATTTCAATGGCGGGGATGTTCTGTTCGCGCTCGTAATCTTCGATCAGCGAGGCAAACAGTTCCAGCTCGCCAGTAGCCAGGGTCTCGGTGATCTGGTCCTTGAAGCGGGCAATTCGCACATTGTTGACGGCTTGAATGGTCGGCAATTCCAGTGCGCTGATCGGCTGGCGGGTGGAGCGCTCTATGGCCCGAAGCAGGCTTTGTTCGCGTGGTGTGATGAACAGAATGGCTTCGCCACTGCGTCCGGCGCGACCGGTACGGCCGATGCGGTGGGTGTAGCTTTCAGGATCGGATGGCACATCGTAATTGATTACGTGGCTGATACGGTCCACATCCAGTCCACGCGCGGCGACATCAGTGGCCACCAGAATATCGATGCTGCCGTCTTTCAGTTGGCCGATGGTGCGTTCACGTTGTTGTTGTTGCAAGTCGCCGTTGATGGCTGCGGCGGAAAAACCGCGTGCCTGCAGTTTGCCAGCCAACTCTTCGGTGCCGAGCTTGGTGCGGGCAAAAATGATCATGCCATCGAAGGTTTCTGCTTCCAGAATGCGGGTGAGCGCATCAAGCTTGTGCATGCCGCTGACCATCCAGTACCGCTGGCGGATGTTGTCGGCGGTGCCGGTCTTGGCGGCGACAGTCACCATTTCTGGCGTACGCAAATAGGTTTGAGCGATGCGCTTGATCACGGAAGGCATCGTGGCTGAAAACAAGGCAGTTTGCCGCGTGACCGGGGTTTTTTTCAGGATATTTTCGACATCGTCGATAAAGCCCATGCGCAGCATTTCGTCGGCTTCGTCCAGCACCATGGTTTTCAGTTGCGACAGATCAAGCGAGCCTTTGTCCAGATGGTCGATCACGCGTCCGGGCGTTCCCACCACGACATGCACGCCACGGCGCAAGGCGGAAAGTTGCGGGCCGTAACTCTGGCCGCCATAAATCGGCAAAACGTGAAAGCCGGGGATATGCGTGGCATAGCGTTGAAATGCTTCTGCGACCTGAATCGCCAGTTCGCGCGTCGGCGCCAGTACCAGTGCTTGAGGCGCTGTTTGCGCCAGGTCGAGGCGCGACAGAATCGGCAAGGCAAACGCAGCGGTCTTGCCGGTGCCGGTCTGTGCTTGGCCCAGCACGTCACGGTTCGACAGCAAGAGGGGAATCGTGGCCGCCTGGATCGGGGAAGGAGACTCATAGCCGACTTCCTTGAGTACGCGCAACAGTGGCTCGCTCAGGTTCAGTTCGGAAAAGAGGGAAATAGGTGTTTCAGACATGGGGTTACTCACAAAATAGCTCGAATTGCGGATGCGATAGATGCTAGGCGCGTAGTTTACTCTGTTGTTAGTTAAGGCACGGCATCGCCACGACTATTCTTGACCTGACAGGATGGTGAAAAGCCAATGTTTACCTTCGGTTTTTCACCCCTGAATTATCAAAAACTATCATTTTGAAGAGAAGAGTCATGCGTCTCCTGGTGCCAAAGTTGCTATTTACGACTCGTGCGTAATCCCGCCTACTGGCGACTGATATTCAGAAACGTCTGGTATAGCGCAGACTGATATAGTCCACGCCAGGATTGGGCTCTTTGATAAACGCATTTGAATAATGCCATAACGCCAGTCCCAATTCGTTTTCCATATCTTGACCATAGCGAATGCCCATTTCTAGCCGATTGGAAAATTGGAAGTGCGTGGAAAAGCGGCGATTATCGGTAACCCTCAAGTTGGAAATCAGGGCGCCGCCTAGTCCATATTCAAGATACGGGGCCCACGTGCCGTGACTGCTGAATTGGTAGCGAGCAGCGACCCCTACCGCACCTACCCAGTTTTCGTGTGATTGAGGGTTCCAGCGGGTAATGCTGGCATCCCAGGAGGTGCGAACACTTCCCGCATCACTTTCGAACCAGCGCCCGTCAAAACTATCTCGCACGGAGATTTGCAAAAAATCGATATTCTTGGTGTGTGCATCCAGATTGCTTCCACCTGCGATGCTTACACCATCCAGCGCCCAGGTGGGTGTCGGAAGAAGCAACAAGATAAATATGGCTAATTTTATGGCTGACGTTGTTTTCATGGTTTTTCTCCAGATGAAGTGCGCACTTCCGGATCATGAATACAAATACTTACACAAAACAAAAGCAAACCCGGACATTTTCTATTTCTAGTTCCAATGACAGGCAAAGAAAAGAAAGGAATGCCCAACGGTCTTGCAAAGATCACCGAGCAGATTTTTATACGAAGGACTGATTGCCAGAGCGGTTGTAAAACAACGACTTATTTCTTATCAGTTTATTCAGAAAAGGATGAAAAGTAGTTTCCGCGACAGTATTTTGTTGCCTATGCTGAACAAAAGTATTACGACAGGAATACTAATTATGGACATCAGTTCCAAAATAAAAACTGCTCATTCCCGTGCTGTTGATGCTTGCCAGGCTGTTCAGGAATTCTACGAAGCTGTTCATCAGCCAGACATGGCGTTGGTGGTGTTCTTTTGCTCCAGCTATTACGATTTATCAGTACTGGCCGGTGAAATGAATCGCCTATTTGCAGGGGTGACTGTTATCGGATGTACCACTGCTGGCGAGATTGGGCCTGCGGGATATTGTGATCACAGCCTGTCCGGCGCCAGCCTACCTCGTGGCACATTTCATGCCGTTGCTGGCAGAATCGATCATCTGCATGAGTTTGAAATTGCACAAGGAGCCGTTTTTGCCAGCGCGCTCAAACAAGATCTGGAATTGTGTGTTTCCACGGCAGAGATGCCAGAGCGGTTTGGGCTTATGTTGGTTGATGGTTTATCCATTCGGGAAGAAACCGTCGGGCGTACTTTTCAGCATGCGCTGGGACAAATTCAAGTAGCCGGTGGTTCTGCCGGAGATGACTTGAAATTCGCCAAGACCTGGGTATACCACGAGGGCGCTTTTCATCCGAATAGCGTCGTATTGGCACTTGTCGCGACCAATTACCCGTTCAAGATATTCAAAACACAGCATTTCAAAAGCGAAGAAGAACGGTTGGTGGTCACGGAGGCAGACGTTGCCACTCGCACCGTTAAGGAAATCAATGGACTTCCCGCGGCGCAAGAATATGCGCGCTTGGTCGGGGTGGATGTGGCAAATCTGACTCCCGCAGATTACGCCACGATGCCTGTCGTGGTAGTTATCGATGGCACGGATTACGTTCGCTCAATCCAGAGCGTCAACCCAGATAACAGTCTGACTTTTTACAGCGCAATCGACGAAGGGTTGGTGTTTCGGGTGGCCAGCGGCGGTGATCTGGTCGGCAATTTACAGGAATCCTTTGACCAATTGCAGGCCGAGCTTGGGGAGCTTCAGCTCACGATTGCTTGCGATTGCACACACCGGAATCTCGAAATGTCTCGGCGCGGTCTACGGGCGCCAATCATTGATATTTTTCGCGCTAATAATACGGTTGGATTCAGTACTTATGGCGAGCAGTACGTGGGCGTTCATGTCAATCAGACCTTGACAGGTGTAGCCATCGGAACGTCAAAGGATATCTTGATATGAACGAACAAAGCGAAGCAATACTGCCTAGCCAGCAGGTGATTGCTTTACAGGCAGAAACGTCCCGGCTCAACAAGATGGTAAAAGCATTGATGAATCGTGCCGAACGAGCCATGAGTGCGCAAGGTTCGGAATTTGGTCTTTTTCAGGCCACCATCATGCTGGAAAACCAGGTGCGTGAACGAACTCACGCCCTGGAGGCTGCTCTGGAAGACATCAAGAAAATGGCTCGCGCGCTTCGGGGTGCCCAGAGTCAGATGCAGATGGAAATTGAAGAGCGTAAACAGGTCAATGAAGCACTGGAGCAGGAAAAAGAAGATCAACGCATTCTTATCCAAAAGCTGGAAGAGACACAAAACCAGTTGCTGCAATCAGAAAAACTGGCATCCATCGGTCAGCTTGCTGCCGGTGTGGCGCATGAAATAAACAATCCTATTGGTTTTGTTAATTCAAATCTGGGAACGCTGAGAAACTATGTTGGGAAATTGATGGAATTGATTGATATCTACGAAAGTGCAAATATCTGTGACCGAAATGAAGAGACTTATCACAAAAGCAGGATCGACGAATTTAGGAAAAATATTGATATTGATTTTTTGCGTGCAGATATTAATTCGTTGATTGATGAATCCATCGACGGTACTGCCCGGGTCAAGCGAATTGTCCACGATTTGCGCGATTTCTCTCGAATCGGTGGTGTTGATCGTGTGTATGTGGATATCCATGAAGGTATAGACAGCACGCTCAATATTCTTGGTAACGAACTCAAGCATAAAGCGGTTGTGATTCGTGAATATGGCGCAATACCCCAGGTGGAATGTGTTCCTTCCCAGATTAATCAGGTCTTCATGAATATCCTGATCAATGCGGCCCAGGCCATCACCAGTCAGGGCGAAATAACCATTCACAGTGATTGTAATGATGGATGGGTAACCATTGCTATTTCTGATAATGGCAAAGGAATTGATCCTAAAAATTTATCCAAGATTTTTGATCCTTTCTTTACCACTAAACCCGTGGGAGAAGGAACCGGGCTTGGCTTGTCCATTTCCTATGGCATTGTGAAAAATCACGGTGGCAAACTTGATGTAAAAAGTGAAGTAGGGAAGGGAACAACATTTACCATTTGCTTGCCATTGCGCCGACGTGACGATCCATCCCGTGATTAACAGCACTTGTGGTTTGCGAAAAGAACGAGGTGTCAAAATGGGTAATATCCATTCTTTTCTTAAAAATACATGGTTGAAATACATCGCGGTATTCGTGCTTATTTTGGTAGCAGGACTGACATTTGATTTTTTTTCTAGCCACAAGAATATCCGGATTGGTTTTGTTGCTCAATTGACGGGAAAGCAAGCGGAATTGGGTGTTCAGGAACGAAATGGCGTATTGCTGGCAGTTGAAAAAATCAATGCATCGGGTGGAATCAAAGGTCGCAAGATCGAGTTGGTGGTTCGCGATGATTTTGGTACACCAGACAAGGCACAACTGGCTGACAATGAATTGATCAAGGCGGGTGTGGTCGCCATTGTCGGGCATGCGACCAGCGGGCAAACCCTGGCAGGCTTGAAAGTAACCAATCCGTTGCAGGTTGTCATGATCAGTCCAACGGTATCGACTCCTGCATTGAGTGGGCAGGACGATTATTTTTTTCGGGTCTATCCCACATTCAAGGAAAGTGCCCAAGCTTTTGCTGAGTATGTATACAAGAAAGATAGGTTGAAACGGCTGGCCATTATTTATGATACCGACAATGCCGCATATTCAAATACCTATAGCACAACCTTTGCCGATAAATTCACGGCTTTGGGCGGGGTTGTTGCCAAAGAAGATTTTTCTTCGGCAAATCATCCTGATTTTTCCAAGCAGTTATCTGACTTTCATACGGGTAATGCAGAAGGAATTCTTATTATTGCTTCGGATATTGATACTGCGCTTATTGCGCAAAAAGTAAGAATCATGGATTGGAATATTCCTTTGTACACCTCGGCTTGGGCCCAGACGCAGACCATGATCAATAATGGCGGAAAGGCTGTTGATGGCATGAAATTGGAGCAATCTTATGCGCTGACTAGCACTGAGCCTGCTTTTGTTGAATTCAAATCCAATTACCAGTCGCGTTTCGGTAATGCTCCGTCTTTTGGTGCGGCCTTTGGCTATGATGCGGCGATGGTGCTGGCCAATGCGCTGAAGAAAACCGGAGGAAGTGCTGACAAGTTAAAGGAGGCTTTGCTGGAAACCAGGGATTTCAAGGGACTGATAGACGATTTTTCTCTCGATAAATTCGGCGATGTTCAACGCCCGTTCTATTTGAGTGCCATTAATAATGGAAAATTTACCATTGTGGGTAAATTGAATTAATTCACCTCCGGCGTGCTATGGAAAATAATAAATTTCCTCCGCCGCTTAGGCGGGTGTTTTTGCATCTTATCCTTTTTCGTGTGTTCCTTCCTTTGATGATCGTAGGAGTCACTGCTGTTGTCGGTGCCGGGTATTTCGGCAAGCAAAATCTGTTGAATCGGCAAGCGCAGGTTGTTCAATCCACAGCCGAATTGGTTGAACATCATCTGGAATATGGTGGAAAAATTCTGGATGCCGTTGCTCGAGTTGCCGAAACCGTAGGAACAAAAAATCTGAATGTTTTCATGCAAAGCACATGGGAATCCTACGGTTATTTCGAAACGCTGTATTACCTGGACGAAAATAACAAAGTCTCCTTGCTCATGCCGTCTGAGCTCAATTACTCCGGCTTGGATATGTCTTACTTGCCGGACTTCAAGATAAATAAAGAACAACAAAATTTCAAAATATCCCGCCCATTTGTTTCCATCCGGACTGGGGAGCCCACGGTTTATCTGGTCAGGGCTCTGGCGCACGGTGGTAGTGTGGTGGGTGAGCTGAATCTTGGATTATTCCAGAAAGAAATTGAAAAAATAGCAAATAGTCCGGAGAATAATTTTGTATTTATTTTGGACCAGCGCGGAAATGTGTTGGCTCATCCCGATAAGAAACTTGTTCAGCAGCAGGTTAATCTGAGCAATATTGGAATATTTGGAAAAATAGCGCACGGCATCCAAAGTGCTTCCTATAGGTATAACGACAGGACTGTTTTGGGCAGTGCCTCGCTGGTAAATAAAACCGGATGGATTGTGGTTGACCAGATACCGGTAACCGTTTTTTTAAGTTCTTATGCTTGGGTGTTTGCTCTCGTATTTATCTCTTCGATTATTGTATGGATGACATTGGTATTGAGTTTTCGTAAAACCATACAACGTAATGTGATTTCTCCGATTGAACGGCTTAGCCTGGTTGCCAATGCTCTGGCAATTGGCGATTATGCGCAAATTAATTCCTTGCAGGTCGGATCGGCTTCGTTTTCCGAGTTGTATCGATTGACCTCTGATTTCCAAACCATGAGTGACAACCTGCAAGCGCGGGAGACTGCCTTGAAATTGGCGCATGATGAACTTGAGGGGAAAGTCGAGGAAAGAACCAAAGAGCTGTCTGTAATCAATGAAAGTTTGGTCAAGATGTCGGGAAATCTGCATATATCCAATATGGATTTGAAAAATGAGGTGGCCGAGCGAAAACACGCAGAGGAATTATTGGCTCAGAAAGTACTGGAAATTGAACAGGCGCACGAGGAACTGAAAAATGCACAGTTACACCTGCTTCAACAGGAAAAAATGGCCTCTATCGGTCAACTTGCAGCCGGTGTGGCGCATGAAATTAATAATCCTATCGGGTTTGTTAATTCAAATTTGGGTACGCTCAGAAATTATGTTAACGAACTGTTGCGCTTGATTGACGGGTATTCCGAATTGAATTCTTCCGCGCCGGGCAAGACTCGGATGAGCGATGATGCTATTTCTAAAATGAGAAAGGAGATTGATTTTGAATTTATCCGCATAGATGCGGATGCATTGATTGCCGAATCGATTGACGGAACCTCGCGCGTGAAACGGATTGTTCAGAGCTTGCGCGATTTTGCCCAGATAGGGAGTGTCGAGTGGTTGTGCGTGGATATTAATGAGGGGCTGGAAAACACGATCAGTTTGCTGGGCAATGAACTCAACAGTAAAGCTGTCTTGATCCGTGATTTCGAGAAACTTCCTCCGGTAGAGTGTATTCCTTCCCAGATCAACCAGGTTTTCATGTGTATCCTGATCAATGCATCGCAGTCCATTCCCGGTCAGGGTGAAATCATTATTCGCAGTCGTCATCTTGACAATGAAGTATGCGTGGCCATTTCCGATAACGGAACAGGGATTACCCAAGAAAATTTATCCAGGATCTTTGATCCGTTTTTTACTACCCGCACCGTGGGTAAGGGGGTGGGCCTCGGACTTTCCATTGCCTACGGCATCATCAAAAATCATGGGGGGCGAATCGAAGTTCAAAGCGTTGTGGGGCAAGGGTCGACTTTTTCCGTGTATCTGCCGCTGCGTCATCGAACCGAATCCAGTTGATGTGCTTCTGATTCTCTTGAATATCCTCCGATCAATGAATCTACTCGTGGGCAAGGTTCTCAGACAACCGGATTAATCGCTGTTTGCCCGCTAAGCACCGCCGCTAGATTGTCGAGTGCGCAGAATCCCATTTTGTTGCGGCTTTCCGTGGTTGCACTGGCCGCATGCGGTGCAAGGAAGAC
Source organism: Formivibrio sp. (assembly GCA_031291275.1). Taxonomy (GTDB): domain Bacteria; phylum Pseudomonadota; class Gammaproteobacteria; order Burkholderiales; family Chitinibacteraceae; genus Formivibrio. The sequence goes on along the minus strand of JARLJJ010000423.1, from coordinate 813 downwards.
ATTCGGAAGTTGAGTGAAACGCAAATCGAAATCCGGTTCACTGCGAAAGACATCCAGACCGGCTGCGGCAAGATGGCCGGATTCCAGCGCTTCGATCAGCGCGTCCTCGTCCACAAGTTGACCGCGTGCCGTGTTCACAAGAATGGCTCCGCGTGGCAGAAGCGCCAATGTATCCCGGTTGATCAGGTCGTCCGTGCCAGCGCCGCCAGGCGCGTGTAACGACAGGAATTGGCAGTGCGGCAGCATGTCCTGGAGATTGGCATAGTAGGAGGCGCCCTGTTCAAGCGCTTCCGGCAGCCGATTACGGTTGTGGTAGAGGATGTTCATGCCGAAACCGCGGACACGCTGGGCCATTTCGCGGCCGATGCGGCCCATACCAATGATGCCAAGGGTTTTGCAACTGACCTGCGTGCCCAGAATTTCACCCAAGGCGAGTCGTCGGCGCCAGCCGGCCTGCATCAAAGCCATATATTCCGAGGCCCGTCGCGCCGCGCACAACAACAGCATCATGGCCATGTCAGCAGTGCATTCCGTTGGACCTTCCGGTGCATTGGTCACGATCAATCCTCGTGCTTTGGCGGCTTCAATGTCAATGTGGTCAAAGCCTGCGCTCAAAGTAGCGATGATTTTCAACTGGCCGGGCATGTTGCTGATTGTTTTCGCATCCAGTTTCACGGTACCACTGATCAGCAAGCCTTCTGCCTGGTGCCGATGTAATCGTGCAAGTACTTCTGCCGTATCCGGAATGCAGTCCTGGGCAAGCAGCGCATCAAATTCTTGGCTTGCGCGTACTGCAACGGCTTCGGGCAGGGT
>JARLJJ010000422.1 GCA_031291275.1 Formivibrio sp. | reverse complement strand
TATTACGACCAGCGAGCCAAAGTCTATGCGCCCGCCAAAAACTTCCCGTTCTACCGCGTCGCGTTCAAAGTGGCTGGCAAACGGCGGATGCTGACCTTTGGCACTTACAGCGAAGCGAAGGAAGCGGCAGAGGCCAAGGTAAAGGAACTTCACAAAGGCCAGCAATCATCCGCCCTGACCGCAAAGCAGGCGCAAGACGCCTTGACCGTCCACGACATGCTCGCCGTGTATCGGCAGGAAACGGGCAAGGCGGTTTCCATTGTCGAATTGACCGGCAACTACCTTTCCGCCGTCAAGCAACTGCCGAAAGGCTGCTCGCTGCTAGAGGCCGTCCGCGTATATCGCCAGAGCATTGCCGCCGTCCAGCGTAAGCCGCTGGCGGATGCCGTCGCGGAGTTTTGCGACGCACGCAGGCCAAAGGGCGTGTCAGTGGATGGCAAGCGTTCAGTCCTGTCCCCGGTGTATGTCCAAGACACCGAACGGCAGTTGAACGAATTTGCCGCCGCGAATCCCGCCGCTGACGTTTGCGACCTGACCAAGCAACACCTTGATTTGTTCGTTGAATCTCACGCGAAGTTGTCGCCCAAAAGCCGCAACCACTACCGCGCCACGCTACGGATGTTTTTCGGCTGGTGCCAGCGACGCGATTTTCTCGCGGCCAATCATCGGTTGCTTGAAGCGGATGGACTGCGGAAAGAGGACGCGGACACCGGCGACGTGGATTACTACCGCCCGGCAGAACTGCGTTTGATGCTCGACAAGGCCGCGCCTGAAATGGCCGTTATCATCGCCATGCAAGCTTTTGGCGGGTTGCGGTTGCAAGAGGCGTTACGACTCGACTGGGGCGACGTGTGGCGCGTTCCCGGCCATGTGGAAATCAGTTCTGCCAAAGCCAAGACACGCTCCCGGCGGCTGGTGGAAATCAATTCGACGTTGGCCGCATGGCTTGAACCGTATCGCCAGCATGAAGGCGCGGTAACGAGTCTCACACTTGACGCCTACACTTGGCAGCTAATCCAGCTACGCAAACGGCTGAAAATCCCGTCACGGAAAAACGGGTTACGCCACGGTTTTTTAACCGCGCACTACGCCTTGAACCAAAATGAAAACCAGACAGCCGCACAAGCAGGCACATCGCCCGCGATGCTGTTCCGGCATTACAAGGGTTTGATGGCACCGAAAGAAGCGGCGGAATGGTTCAACGTAGCCCCGACAGCGTTGGCAACAGTGCGCTAAATCAGCTATGATTAGAACACCGCAAAAATTTATTCCATCAGACCCTTTCAAAGACTTTGGTGTCGAGGTTCCGCGCCCAAAAAAATTTCCAGTTTCCTTTGACGAAATGTTGCGCTGCCTCATGCCACAAGTAGAAACAAAAATTGAACGGCAAAAGCGATATTTTGACCACCTACAAGAGTTTGAAAGCTGTGACCTTATAAACGGCGAACGTGTCCCCGTCGGAAACATCCCACTCAAAGATGCTTCGGATTTGTTGGAAAAGATGAAACGGGAAAAATACCACGAATTGAATTATTGCCTACATGGCCAACATTTTCTTCGCTGGTGGGCAGAACGACTTGCAAAAAGGCGGTCGGCCATCGGCAAGAAAGGCGGTCGGCCAAAAAATTCCTTGGACGACGTAAAAAACGGCTGAAATTGGATTTTGCTTTTGCTGAATCCGGTATTGCTTTTCCAAATACCGATTTAGGTTTTCGCCCCACTGATTTAGCTTTTTTCAATTCCGATTTTGCTTCGGTTTCCTTCGCGTTCCCCGTTTTGTGGTGGGCATTTTTGTAAAAGTGCGTGTGCGATGCTGTTCACATGAGCAAAGACTCAATTCAACCAGCACCGGCGAGCGGGGATACTTTCCTCGACGAAAAACAAATCTTGGCGCGGCTACCAATATGCCGACGAACGCTTTTTAACTGGCGGGCGTCTGGAAAAATCCCGCACGTTAAAATCGGCAGGCGAAATCTATTTCACTGGCCTAGCGTGGAAAGCGCACTTCTACGTCTGCAACGGGGAGGTGTCGAATGAAGGCGGCAACATTCAAGAACCGTTCTCTCAGCGAAAGAATCGCCGCCAAACGCGCTGGAAGACTCGCAACGACTCCAGAATCCGCCCGGAAGCTATTCGTCGCTTCTTGGGCAGGAAAATGCTCGCCCCGGCAGGCGATTAAGGCGCAATGTCTCGAATGTCAGGGATTCGACCGGCAGGGCATTGCCGGTTGCACTGGCTGGGCTTGCTCGCTCTGGTTTTTCCGACCATTCCAAAAAGCCGAGGTTGACAATGAATAGCTGTATAATCGGCGGCCCTTTGTGGAAACTCAACATTTTCCCTTCAACAGAGCAAACCTTTTGGAGTCGCGTTGACAAACGTGAACGGCGCGATTGCTGGTTATGGCAAGGCGGGTTGACCGCAAAACGCTATGGGCAATTTTCTGTCCGTGGCAGGCCCATGCTGGCGCATAGGGTTGCTTGGATTATTCACCATCGCATTGCAGTTCCGGCCGGCAAGCGAATTATTCAAACCTGCTGGAACCGTCTTTGTTGCAACCCAGCACACTTGCGGCTTGGCACATACAAAACCCATGCCGCACGGGGCAACAAATCAGGCCGTCAAACCAAGCCGGAAGCATGGTCTGGCAAGTCAGTCGGTACTAGCAAAACGAGTCAAAATTGTCCTGTTTCCGTAGAACTGTCTGAGGCAACAACACCGGGAATCGCGACCAATTTGGGGATGACGGCATGAATCTTACGCCACCGCCGGAAGGCAAGCCAATCGAGCGCGACATGAAGCGGGACAAACCGTGGGCATGGTTTCAAAAGGCCGCGCTCGAAAAAATTCGGACACGGTGCGAGGATGCGAAATCTACGATCGCCGTATATCTGGCACTCTGCGAAATCGCCAGCGATGAACAGTCAAGCAGCTTCGTGGTTTCGATGGATAAAATCGGCAGCAAGTGCTGTCTTTCGCGGCGCACTGTTTTTGACAGGCTGAACAAACTTGAGTTTATCGGACTGGTTCAAATTGCCCGGAGCAAGACGAATGAAAATTTCCGCATACCGTCCGCTTACACCCTGTTACGTTGTGAATCCATTGCACAACGCAGCGAAGCTGCTGCACAACGCTGTGCAAATGAGGATGGAGAATGATTGCACACTCTTTAAGGAATAGAAGGAAGGTCAATGGCGGAGGGTGAAAATAATTATTGGATGGATTCCCAAAATCTAAAGCTGAATGATGAAAATTCCTAAACGCCGATTTATCCGCCCTGGCCAGCGGCATTTTTACCGCAAGGGCAGTCAGATTGAAATTGACCAGCGGCATGGCTTCGTGGCCCGGATGCTGGCACGCGGAGCGCGGAAAATGGAAATTCACCGAGCCGTGCGCCAGCGGTTTAACGTCCAGTGGCGGCAATGCGACCGCTATATCGCATTCGTCACCGGCACCCATACCGTCACAAATACACGACTCCCGCGCGCCCGCGCAGGAAATCAGCATCCTGTGCTTTCTGAAATGATGGAGAGCTTACGAATTATCTTCGGCGACAATAGGCAATGAAATTTTCGCCCGTTGTCGCCATGGCCTAAAATCTTGCCGGAATTCTCCCGTAATATGGCTCACGCACGCCTGCGGGGTTGACAAAACAGGATTGTCACCGGCCGGTTTCGGTGGTTTAATCAAATCGTCAGTTAAAAAAACAAAGACCAAAAAACAACAAACAATTTGCGGCTTCGGCTGCTGTCCAAGACAAAACTGGTAACTTTGGAAGAAGGACACTGCTTGAAGCACGCCCAAGACTGGGCGTGCCGAAAGCGTTCCTTCTTGGGCATACCAGTGCCTGTCTTGGGGCGTGAGTAAGTGCGCCCTTTTTATTG
>JARLJJ010000421.1 GCA_031291275.1 Formivibrio sp. | reverse complement strand
GCAGTACTGATCAAGCTAATGCTGCTGACAGTGCTGTGGTGGTTGTTCATCCGGGATTCGCGCGTCAGCGTCGACTCGAACACCATCAGTGACCGGCTTGGCGTACCCACCTCGACTCAATCGGCTCAAGGGGCAAGTAAGTGATATCAGAACAACTGGTGGATTTGTCACGGCTGCAGTTCGCGGCCACCGCGCTTTACCACTTTCTTTTTGTACCGCTTACCGTTGGCATGGTCTGGCTGCTGGTCATCATGGAAAGCGTCTATGTGATGACCGGGAACGTTATCTGGAAAGACATGACGCGCTTCTGGGGCAAGCTGTTCGGCATCAACTTCGCCCTGGGGGTGACGACGGGGATCACGCTGGAATTTCAGTTCGGTACCAACTGGGCGTATTACTCGCACTATGTCGGCGACATCTTCGGGGCGCCGCTGGCCATCGAGGGCCTGATGGCGTTCTTCCTCGAATCGACCATGATCGGTCTGTTCTTCTTCGGTTGGGATCGTCTGAAGAAAGAGCACCACTTGCTGGTCACCCTGCTGATGGCGATTGGTACCAACCTGTCGGCGTTGTGGATCCTGATTGCCAATGGCTGGATGCAGAATCCGGTGGGCTCGGAGTTCAGCTACATCACCATGCGCATGGAGATGGTCGATTTCTGGGCGGTGGTTTTCAATCCGGTGGCGCAGGCCAAGTTCGTGCACACCGTCTCGGCGGGTTACGTCACCGGCTCGATGTTTGTGCTGTCGATTTCGAGTTGGTACCTGCTCAAGAATCGCGATGTCGAGTTTGCCAAGCGTAGCTTCCGGGTGGCGGCAGCCTTCGGCCTGGCCTCGGTGCTGAGCGTGATCGTGCTGGGTGACGAGTCCGGCTACACGGTGGGTGAAGCCCAGCAAACCAAGATGGCCGCCATGGAAGCCATGTGGGAAACCAAGCCGGCGCCGGCGGGCCTGACCTTGCTGGCCAGCATCAACGAAGCCGAGTCCAAGAATAACTGGGAAGTCGAAGTGCCATGGCTGATGGGCCTGATCGGTACCCGCTCGGTCAGCAAGCAGATTCCAGGTATTCATGACATCAAGGAAAAAAACCGCGCGCGCATTCTGCGTGGCATCACCGCGGTCAATGCACTTGAAGCGCTGCGCGCGCATCGTGACGATCCGGCGGCTTTACGGCAGTTCGAAGCATATAAAGCCGACCTCGGTTTCGGCCTGCTGCTGAAAAAGTATGTCGAGGACGTCAACCAGGCCACGCCGGCCATTATCGACAAAGCCGTCAACGATACCGTACCGCGCGTGACCCCTATGTTCTGGGCATTTCGGATCATGGTGGCGCTTGGTTTTACCATGCTTATGCTCTTCGGCCTGGCCTTCTGGAGCACCTTGAAGTCGAGCTGCACACGATGCCGTTGGCTGTTGCGCTGGGCGCTGCTCATGCTGCCCGCGCCCTGGTTGTCCTGTGAACTGGGCTGGTTCGTCGCCGAATATGGTCGCCAGCCCTGGACGATTTACGGTGTGCTGCCGACCCACATGAGCGTCTCCACGCTCAGCATCAACAACCTGTATGGCTCGCTGGCCGGATTCGTCGTTTTCTACACCGTGTTGCTGGTGGTTGAAATGTTCCTGATGGTCAAGTTCGCCCGCCAGGGTCCTGGCAGCCTCGGTACCGGTCGTTATGCCCACGATGCCCATTTGAAGGAACTCCATCATGCTTGATTACGCCACCCTGAAAGTGATCTGGTGGGCGCTGGTTGGCGTACTGCTGATCGGCTTCGCCATTATGGACGGCCACGATATGGGCGTCGGCACGCTGCTGCCTTTTGTGGGCCGCAATGACCTGGAGCGGCGGGTGGTGATCAACACCGTGGGGCCGCATTGGGATGGCAACCAGGTCTGGTTCATCACCGCGGGCGGCGCGCTGTTCGCGGCCTGGCCGGTGGTCTATGCCACGGCATTCAGCGGCTTCTACTGGGCAATGATCCTGGTCCTCTGGGCGCTGTTCTTCCGCCCGGTGGGCTTCGACTATCGCAGCAAGATCCACAATGCCACCTGGCGCAGCACTTGGGATTGGGGGCTGTTTGTCGGTGGGGCGGTGCCTCCGCTGGTGTTCGGGATCGCGTTCGGCAACCTGCTGCAAGGCGTACCGTTCCACTTCAACAACTACCTGGTGTCGACGTATACCGGCAGTTTCTGGCAACTGCTGAACCCTTTTGCGCTGCTGACCGGCGTTGTGAGCAGTGCCATGATCACCTTGCAGGGCGGCACGTATCTGGCGCATCGCACGGAAGGGGCTATCCAGTCCAGGGCAATCAAGGGCGCGGTGGCGGCGGCGATCGTGCTGCTGTGCACATTCATCGTGGCGGGCATCTGGCTGCAATCGATCGATGGCTATCGCATTACCTCGGTCATCGATACCGCCGGACTGCCGGATATTCTCGGCAAGTCGGTGGTGCGCGAAGCCGGGGCCTGGATGGCCAACTATGGCCATTATCCTGTGCTGTGGCTGCTCCCCGCGCTGGGCTTGGCGGGGGCAGCAGGTGCCGCCATGCTGTTGATAATGCGTCATACCCTTTCGGCGTTTGTCGCCTCATCGCTCGCGGTGATCGGCGTCATCAGTACCGCCGGTGTCTCAATGTTTCCGTTCGTCATGCCATCCTCCACGGTGCCTGCCGCAAGCCTTACCGTGTGGGATAGCGTTTCCAGTCATCTGAGCCTGGCGATCATGTTCTGGGCCGTATTGATCTTCATGCCGTTGATCGTGATTTACACCTCGTGGGCCTATCGTGTCATGCGCGGCAAGGTCACCGTCGCACAGATCGAAGCCAACGAACATTCAGCCTACTAGAACCGGCAGAGGAGCAAACAACATGTGGTATTTCGCCTGGATGCTGGGAGTCGGTTTTGCATTGCTGCTGGCGATATTGAATGCGATGTGGGGCGAGAATGAAGCGGGCCGAGCCCTGAACAACAGTGACGAGGCGCAACCATGATACCGCGGCTCGCTGACGCCGAACCCGCCTCTCGAATTCATTGGCTGAGTTTGCTTGTCGCTGTCGCGATCATGCTGACCTGCACGTTCTATCCGCTCGTCATGGCCGCTCCCGATGGGGCCGTTGACCATGTTCTGGCGATGGCACTGTTCACGGCCATGAGCGCGGCCTTTGTGAGAGGCGTGGGTTTTGTGCCGCAAATGCTGGTCTGGCGTTGG